>NZ_CP048741.1:1434385-1434617 GCF_018336475.1 Romboutsia sp. 13368 | reverse complement strand
GATAAATAAAGGAGAAAAATAATGAATATAGAAACTTTTGAAAAATTACAACTTAAAGAAGTAAAAGAATTAATAAAAGAATACTGTGTAAGTTCACTAGGAAAAGAACTTATAGATAAATTAAATCCAAGTGATAATTTTAATATAGTAAAAAGAAGATTAAGTGAAAATAAAGAAGCTAGAAAAATCTTAGAAAATAGTAACCATATACCATTAGAAGRACTATTTAATA
>NZ_CP048741.1:1433909-1434279 GCF_018336475.1 Romboutsia sp. 13368 | reverse complement strand
AATACCTAAAGAATGTCCTGAGTGTAAAAGTAACTATATAAAGCCATTTGGTACAGGGACACAGAGAATAGAAGAAGAAATAAAAAGTATATTTAAAAATGTAAAAGTTCTAAGAATGGATAAAGATACTACATCTAAAAAAGGTTCTTTAGAAGAAATTTTAAATAAATTTAGAAATAAAGAAGCAGATATACTTATAGGMACTCAARTRATAAAAAATATATACAAGAATTTATAGTTAGCAAAAGAGATGATAGATATGTAATTCCTATAAAAGCATCATACAAAAATGAAGTAGATGGTGTTGTATTAGATACTTCATCAAAGGGAACTACTGTATTTATGGAGCCAAGTAGTATATCTAAATATA
>NZ_CP048741.1:1433747-1433832 GCF_018336475.1 Romboutsia sp. 13368 | reverse complement strand
TATGAAAAGATTCAGAATATAAAGTTAAATATTGAGATTATATCAGAATATGATATGGTATTTGCAAAAGCAAAATATAGCCAAG
>NZ_CP048741.1:1433168-1433609 GCF_018336475.1 Romboutsia sp. 13368 | reverse complement strand
GTCCAAATGCAGGTGGAAAAACAGTTACATTAAAAACTGTAGGTATTTTAAYACTTATGACTCAATGTGGATTTGATATATGTGCAAGTGAAGATACACAAATTAGTGTTTTTGAAAAAATATTTGTAGATATTGGTGATAATCAAAGTATTGAAAATGCWTTAAGTACATTTTCATCTCATATAAACAATATAGCTAATATTATGGATAGTGCTAACAATAAAACTTTAGTATTATTTGATGAAATAGGCTCTGGTACTGAGCCAAATGAAGGTGCTAGTCTTGCAATTGCTATACTTGAAGAGTTTTACCAAATGGGAGTTATATTAGTTGCATCTACTCATTATGGAGAAATTAAAAAATTTGCAACAGAACATCCTCATTTTGAAAATGCAGGWATGATGTTTGATAAAGAAACCTTAGAGCCTATGTATAAACTTA
>NZ_CP048741.1:1432001-1432879 GCF_018336475.1 Romboutsia sp. 13368 | reverse complement strand
TTTATAGATGTTAATATATAAAGCGTTAATCTATATTTAAAGGCTAAGGATTTATATCCAGAAAATTACGATTTAAATACTTTATTTTTAAGTTTTAAGGATATAAAGTTAGAAAAGGATATTGCTAGAGGTTCTAAAAAAGCTTTAAAGAAAATTCAAAAAGAGATTAAAAATAATAAATAATAAAGTTATAAATGCTGTAAGGCTTAAATTTAAGTTTTACAGCATTTATTTTTGTTTAAATTAATTCATTAAAAAACTAACCAATTAACTTATAAAAATAAAACTCACATATTGTATCTATTATAATTATAGAAACTTATAATTTTAGGAGGGATATAATGACTAAACCATCAATATATCATAGTCAAGGATATAATTGTGCAGAGGCATTAATAAAATCATATAACGAAGAGCATCATACAAATATACCTGTTTCTTTAGGAAGTGGAATGGGATCGGGAGCAACTGTAGGAAGTATATGTGGTGCTGTTAATGCAGCAGCTATGATAGTAGGATATATAAAAGGAAGAGAAAACAACGAAAATACAAATGAAGCTAGAGGTTATGCTAGAGAATTAATGAATAGAGTAAGAGAAAAATTTAACTCTGAGATATGTAGAGATCTTAAAAAGAGTAAAGTAAGTTGTGCAGAAATAATTGATTTTTCATATGAAGCTTTAAAGGATGTATTAGACAAATAAGTAGGAATCTAGTATATTGTGCATCTGGAATGAGAAGTTCTAGTTCTGCAAATATTTTAGTCAGTAATGGATTTAGTAAGGTATACAATTTAGGTGGAATAGGTAACTATAAAGGTAAATTAACATAAGTTAATATAAGATAAATGAAAAGATGGCGATATGCCATCTTTTTAT
>NZ_CP048741.1:1429779-1431808 GCF_018336475.1 Romboutsia sp. 13368 | reverse complement strand
AAATATTAAAAGAATAAAAAATATATTCATACAGATGAAAAAATACTTAGACTTTTATATATTCACTATAAATTCATTTTAAATTCACCCTGAGTTAATCTTTTTAAGATATAATATTATTGTAAAATGTTATATAGCATTATGTAATGTTTTACAAATATTATAAATTAGTAAATATCAAATAAGAGAGGTATGTTGGTATGGATGAATTGACTGGCAACACGAAGGAATTTATTTCAACTGAGGGTAATTTTAAACTATTATCTGAAGCTATAGAGTTTTTAAAAAAGAAGAGAAAAAAAGAAGAGAATGAAAATAATTTAAATATAGATGATGATATGGTAAAAAGAAAAAGAACACCAAAAATTAAAGAAGCATATTAAAATATAAAATAATATATATTAAAAAAGTGTAGATAATTTATAAACTATCTACACTTTTATTATGTGGAAGAAAGACTGTAAAAGTAGAACCTTTATTAACTTCACTTTCAACACTTATACTACATCCACATAAATTAATTATACGTTTAACTAAAGTTAATCCAAGGCCATTACCCTCAAAATTACGAGAGGTATCACCTTGGAAAAACTTTTCAAAAATCCGATCTTTAACCTTACTACTCATACCTATTCCAGTATCAGATATAGATACATATACTCCAANATCAGTATTTTTAAGTCTAGTTGCTATAAGCCCTCCTTCTGGAGTAAACTTAATAGCATTACTAAATAAGTTAATCCAGACTTGCATTAGTAAATCTTCACAACCATAGTAATAAGTTGTACGAAGATCCATATCTATATCAATGTCTTTTTTAGACCATTGATTTTCAAGTAGTATTAAAGCTTGTCTAAGTTGCTCATCTAAGTAGAAATATTTTTTTTCAGGTACTATTTCTTGTGTTTCTAGTTTTGATAATTTTAATATATTGCCAGAAAGAGAAGATAGTTGTTTTGCGCTTTCAAGTATTATCTTAGTATATTCATTTTTTTCATCTTCGCTTAGATTTTTATCTTGCAATAATGTTGCATATCCTTCAATAGCAGCTAGAGGCGTTTTAAATTCATGAGAAACATTAATTATAAAGTCATTTCTTAATGTTTCAATACTATTTAATTCTTTTACCATTTTATTAAAAGAAACATTCATATTGCGGATTTCATGCTTAACATTATCCTCATCTAGCCTTATAGAAAAATTACCTTTTGACACTTCATCTNNACTTAATAATAATTACTCAATCTTTCCTCATTTTGGAAGACCTCTATTTAATAGAGGTCTTTTATTTTTTTGTATAATTAAATTATATCTTTATAAATTTATAATATARTAAAAACTATTWATAAMTTCATTATTAAATATATCTAGCCTAGAGCCAACAATAAAACCAATACTTACAATAAACATTGTAACTGATGAAGTTAAGAAAATATTTATTATAAAATGTATCCATATATGAAGTAAATGCTTATTCTTCATTTTTTACAACCTTATATCCAAGTCCTCTTACAGTRACAATTTCAAAGTCAGGATTACTACCAAAGTTTCTTCTAAGCCTATTTATATGAACATCTATAGTTTGAGAATCTGATGGACTATCAACGCCCCATATTTCATCCATAAGTTGATTTCTAGTAAACACCTTGTTTGGATAAGATATTAATTTATATAGCAAATAAAATTCCTTTTGTGGCAGTTCAATCGAAAAATCATCTCTAAATACCGTAAGAGAATCATAATCGAGAGTAGTAGTTCCTATAATTTGTTTTTTATCATTAACAATTTTGCTTCTACGAAGCAATGCTTTAACTCTTAAAACCATTTCATTTACATCAATAGGCTTTACCATATAATCATCAATTCCAATTAAGAAGCTTCTTTGTTTTGAAGAAAAATCATCTTTTGCTGTAATCATTAATATAGGTATTTCTTCATTCATTTCCCTAATAGATTGAGCAAATTCATATCCATTCATATTTGGCATCATTATATCTGAAATAATTAAATCTATATGATTATCATCTAA
>NZ_CP048741.1:1427692-1429771 GCF_018336475.1 Romboutsia sp. 13368 | reverse complement strand
ATGCTTCAATACCATTATTTGCAATATAAATATTAAATCCTTGTTTAGACAATACAGTATAAAATAATTTACTTAACTTTTGATCATCTTCAACTAATAATATATTAATCATCATAATCCTCCTTTTTAATTTTAATTATATTAGATTATGATAATCAGTCAACAATTATAAATTTTAATATAAAAAGTTCATCTTGAGTTCATCTTTAATTAATCTTTAGTTAATCTTTATTTWATAAAATAKAWKATCATAAGATTTGTATTAGGAGAGGAGTAAATATAATGTTAAAAATCTTAAAATACTTAACAAAGAAAGACTATTTGTTTGTATTTTTCAGTTTAATATTTGTTATAGGACAAGTATATCTTGATTTAAAACTTCCAGATTATATGTCTGAAATAACAAGACTGGTTCAAACACCAAATAGTGAAATGAGTGAAATAGTAACTGCTGGGGGATATATGTTATTATGTGCTCTAGGAAGTTTAGTAGCTTCATTTATAGTTGGATATTTTGCAGCAAGAATAGCAGCAAACTTATCTTGGAGACTTCGTTCTAATGTATATGATAAAATAGAAGGATTCTCAATGGCAGAGATAAATAAATTTTCTACTGCTAGTTTAATAACGCGTTCAACTAATGACGTAACACAAGTTCAAAACTTTATAGCAATGGGACTTCAATTACTTATGAAAGCCCCTTTAACTGCAATTTGGGCTGTAAGTAAAATACTAGGTAAAGGTTTAGAATGGACTATAGCAACAGGTATAGCATTAGGGGCTATAATATTATTAATATCAATTATAATGATATTTGTTGTACCAAGATTTAAAAAAGTTCAAGGTTTAACAGATAAGCTTAACTTAGTAACTAGAGAAAACTTAATGGGTATACGTGTAGTTCGTGCATACAATGCAGAAAAATATCAAAGTGAAAAGTTTGAAAAAGTAAATAATGATGTTACTAAAAATAACTTATTTATAAACAGATCAATGGGTGTAATGATGCCTGGTATGATGTTTGTATTAAATTTATTAAACTTAGCTATATACACAATAGGTGCATATTTAATAAATAATGCAGCATTACAAGATAAAATGACTTTATTTAGTAATATGATAGTATTCTCATCTTATTCAATGCAAGTAATAATGTCATTTATAATGTTAACAATGATATTTATAATGATGCCAAGAGCTTCAGTTTCAGCAAGTCGTATATTAGAAGTTTTAAATACTAAAGAAAGTATAGTTGATGGTCATGGAGAAGTTGAACAYACTACAGATGCTGGTGAAATAGAATTTAAAAATGTTAGCTTCAAATATCCAGATGCAGATGATTCAGAATATGTACTTAGAGATATAAGTTTTAAAGCTAAGGCTGGAGAAACTGTTGCTATAATAGGTTCAACAGGAAGTGGTAAAACATCATTAATAAACTTAATACCAAGATTTTATGATGCTAGTGAAGGTGAAGTTTTAGTTAATGGTATAAATGTAAAAGACTATAAACAAAATGAACTTCGTAATATTTTAGGATATGTTCCTCAAAAGGCAGTTTTATTTACAGGAAGTGTATCTTCTAACGTATCTTATGGAGATAATGGAAAAACTAATTACTCTAAAGAAGATATAAAAAAGGCAATAGAAATAGCTCAAGGTAAAGACTTTGTTGAAAAGATGGAGAATACTTATGATGCAAGTATATCTCAAGGTGGTACAAATGTATCAGGAGGACAAAAGCAGAGATTATCAATTGCAAGAGCAGTATGTAGAAAGCCTGAAATATACATCTTTGATGATTCTTTCTCAGCACTTGATTATAAAACTGATAGAAAATTACGTTCAGTATTAAAGAAAGAAACAAAAGGAGTTACAAACTTAATAGTAGCTCAGAGAATAGGAACTATTATAGATGCAGATAAAATAATAGTTTTAGATAATGGTGAAATGGTTGGAATGGGAACTCATAAGGAACTTATGAAAACTTGTACTGTATATCAAGAAATAGCATATTCTCAGCTTTCAAAGGAGGAGTTAGCTAGTGCGTAAAAATGAAAATCAAAAAGATTCTAAAGG
>NZ_CP048741.1:1427137-1427682 GCF_018336475.1 Romboutsia sp. 13368 | reverse complement strand
ATGGACTTGTAAAYCTTATGGCATACYTTAAAAAATACAATGTATTTTTAATTATGGCATTATTATTTGCTATAGAAGGTTCAATAATAATTGTTAGTAATCCTGATAGATTAAGTCAAATAACAGATTTAATTACAGAAGGTATAGTTACAGGAATAGATATAGAAAAAATTAATAAGATAGGTATTTTACTTGCATCTTTATATATAATTAGTTTTATATTCTCTTATTCACAAGGGTTTATAATGGCTACAGTTACACAAAAGATAACTAATAAATTAAGAAGTGATATTTCACAAAAGATTAATCGATTACCATTAAAATACTTTGATAGAACAACTTTTGGTGATGTATTAAGTCGTGTAACTAATGATGTAGATACTATAGGTCAAACACTAAAYCAAAGTRTKGGAAGCTTAGTTAGTGGTATATCATTACTAATTGGTTCTTTATATATGATGTTTACTACAAATGTAACTTTAACAATTACAGCAATATTAGCAACTTTAATTGGTTTTGTATTTATGACAGTAATAGTATCAAAA
>NZ_CP048741.1:1426226-1427070 GCF_018336475.1 Romboutsia sp. 13368 | reverse complement strand
TACTGGACACAGTGTAATAAAAGTATATAATGCACAAGAAAAAATAAATAAAGAATTTAAAAATATAAATGATGAACTTCGTGATAGTGCATGGAAGTCACAATTTATATCTGGACTTATGATGCCTTTAATGACATTCATAGGAAACTTTGGGTATGTTGCAGTTTGTGTAGTTGGTGCAATACTTGCATTTAATGATAAAATAACATTTGGTGTAATAGTTGCATTTATAATGTATGTTAGATTCTTTACACAACCTCTTGCTCAATTTGCTCAAGCAGCCACTTCACTACAATCTACATCAGCTGCATGTGCACGTGTATTTGAATTCTTAGGAGAAGAAGAAATGGAAGATGAAAGCCATAAAGAAGTAGCTTTAGATAGTGCTAAAGGTGATGTTGAATTTGAAAATGTTAAATTTGGATACGATGAAGATAAATTAATAATAAAAGATTTTACAGCTAAGTTTAAAGCAGGTCAAAAGATAGCAATAGTTGGGCCAACTGGAGCAGGAAAAACTACTTTAGTTAACTTACTTATGAGATTCTATGAAGTAAATAGTGGTCWWATAAAAATWGATGGAACTCCAATACAATCATTAAGTAGAGAAGCAGTTCACGATTTATTCTGTATGGTACTTCAAGATACTTGGTTATTTGAGGGCACAATAAGAGACAATATAGTTTATAATAAAACTGGAGTTTCTGAAGCAAGTATAGTAGCTGCATGTAAAGCTGTTGGAATAGATCACTTCATAAGAACACTACCTCAAGGTTATGATACAGTATTTGATGATAATACTAACTTATCAGCTGGACAAAAACARYTAATTACTATTGCTAAA
>NZ_CP048741.1:1423638-1426218 GCF_018336475.1 Romboutsia sp. 13368 | reverse complement strand
TGAAAATGTTCCTCTTTTAATACTAGATGAAGCTACAAGTTCAGTTGATACTCGTACAGAGATACTTATACAAGAAGCAATGGATAAATTAATGGTTGGAAGAACATCATTTGTAATAGCACATCGTTTATCAACTATTAAAAATGCAGATATGATTCTTGTTATGAAAGATGGAGATATAATTGAAAGTGGAAATCACGAAGAATTACTATATAAAAATGGATTCTATGCAGAATTATATAATAGCCAGTTTGATGGATTAAAATAGAATTAATTATATTGAACTTTTATAAGAAAATTTGAAAAGAGTTTTCTTTATGAATTTATATAAATATTACGAAGTAAACTAACATAGATAAACATAAAAAGTAGGAGCGTATGCATATAATGGTAAAATAAAATGTATGATAATTTAAATTTTTATAATTAATAGAACTATAAAAATATTGTATAAAATATGATTATGATACAATACCTAAGTTATAAATAATAAAGTATATGGAGAAATTTAATGATAAATATAAATATAGATAAAAATTTAAGTGACAAAGTAAACGTACATATAGCATGTATAGAAGCTAAAGTAAAAACAAAAGAATCAGATAAAGAACTATTAGAGTTAATAAATAAAAAATGTGAAGAAATAAAAGAAACTATAAAATTTGATGAAGTAATAAAACTAAAAAATATACTATCATCAAGAAATGCTTATAAAAAATTAGGCAAAGACCCGAGTAGGTATAGATTATCATCAGAATCATTAGTTAAAAGAGTAGTCAAAGGAAATGACTTATATTACGTTAATAACATAGTAGATATAAATAATTTAATATCACTACATACTTGTTATTCAGTAGGAACTTACGATTTAGATAAAGTAAAAGGAAGTATAACTTTTACAATAGGTGAAGAAAATGAAAGATATGAAGGTATAGGAAGAGGAAGTATAAACTTAGAAAACTTACCTGTGTTTGAAGATGAATATGGTAAGTTTGGAAGTAGTACATCAGATTCTGTTAGAGCTATGATAGAAAATAATACAACTCATATCTTAATGAATATAATAGCTTTTGAAGAAGATGAAAATTTAGAAAGATACATAGAATATGCAAAAGAATTATTAATAAACTTTGCAGATGCAACTATTATAGATAGCAAAATAATAAAAGCTAAATAGTTAATTATAGTTAAATGTCTATAAATTGACTATAAATACATACTATGATAGAATTTTAAAGATAAAATTAAAAAGACAGGTGGATATTATGTTACAAGAAACTAAAGATTTATTAAAAGGTTTTTATGGATTAGATGACGAAACATTTAAGTTATCTGAAGAAGTAATGAATGATATAAAACATAAATTTGATGAAATAAAAGAAATAAGAGAATATAATCAATATAAAGTATTAAAAGCTATGCAAGAGGCTAACTTAAGCGATAATCATTTTAACTGGACAACAGGATATGGTTATAATGATATAGGTCGTGAAAAAGTAGAAGAAATATATGCTAATGTATTTGGTGCTGAAGATGCATTAGTTAGACCTATAATAGTTAACGGAACACATGCATTAACACTTTGCTTACAAGGTATACTTAGACCAGGTGATGAAATATTATCTGTTACAGGTAAACCATATGATACATTAGAAGGTGTTATAGGAATAAGAGAAGAAAAAGGTTCTTTAAAAGAATTCGGTGTTACATATGACCAAGTTGATTTCTTAGAAAATGGAGATGTTGACTTAGAAGGTATTAAGAATAAAATAAATGATAAAACTAAAATGGTATTTATACAAAGATCTAAGGGATACTCTTGGAGAAAATCTCTTACAATAGCAGATATAAAAGAGATAGTAGATACAGCTAAAGCTGTTAAAGAAGATGTTATAGTTATGCTTGATAACTGTTATGGAGAATTTATAGAAACTAAAGAACCAACAGAAGTTGGTGTAGATATAATGGCAGGGTCACTTATCAAAAACCCAGGTGGCGGACTTGCATTAACTGGTGGATATGTAGCAGGTAGAGCTGATTTAGTAGAACTTATATCATATAGACTTACATCACCAGGTATAGGTAAAGAATGTGGTTTAACATTCGGTACAACTAGAAATGTATTACAAGGATTCTTCATGGCACCATATGTAGTTTCTCAAGCCTTAATGGGTGCAATATACTGTGCTAGAATGTTTGAAAAAATGGGATATGAAGTACTTCCAAAATACGATGATGTAAGAAGTGATATAATACAAATAGTAAGACTTAAAAATGCTGATGAAGTTATAGCATTCTGTCAAGGAACACAAGCTGCTGCTCCAGTTGATTCATATGTTAAGCCAGTTCCTTGGGCAATGCCAGGATATGACAGTGAAGTTATAATGGCAGCTGGTGCTTTTATACAAGGTTCTTCTATAGAACTTAGTGCAGATGCTCCTATAAAGCCACCATACAATGTATATTTCCAAGGTGGACTTACATTTGACCACTCTAAAATGGGTACATTAAAAGCTATAGAATATATGAAAAAATCAAAATAAAGAGAATAATGTTGTACAAGCATTAATATACTTATTA
>NZ_CP048741.1:1422795-1423618 GCF_018336475.1 Romboutsia sp. 13368 | reverse complement strand
CACTCTAAAATGGGTACATTAAAAGCTATAAAATATATGAAAAAATCAAAATAAAGAGAATAATGTTGTACAAGCATTAATATACTTATTATTAAATAATATAACGCTTAATATAGATTTGATAATAAAAACTAAAATATAAAACTTTAATATTAAAATTTATATAAACTAGGGGTTATGACTTAAAATTTAGAAGTTATAATCCCTTAATAAATAGGGGGTTAAAATATGGAATGGATAAAACATATAGAAAGATATAATCCTGTCAATGAACAAGAGAAAAAAGATAAAAATATTATATTAGATTTTATAAATAAAAATGATGATGTTTTAATTAGAGATAATGAAATTGCACATATAACTAGCTCTGGATTTATAGTTAATAAGTCAAGAACTAAGGTTTTAATGATACATCATAATATATATAATTCATGGGGATGGACAGGTGGACATGCTGATGGAGATAGTGATTTAATAGGAGTTGCTATTAAAGAAGCTAAAGAAGAAACAGGTATTAAAGAAGCTACACCTATAACTAATGAGATATGTTCTATAGATATATTACCAGTAAATTCTCATATAAAAAGAGGTAAGTATGTAGCAAGTCATCTTCATCTATCAGTAGCATATGTTTTAGAAGCTGATGAAAGTGAAGAGTTATTTATTAAAGAAGATGAAAATAGTGGTGTTAAATGGGTTGATATTGATAAGGTATTAGAGTTAAGTAATGAAGAACATATGAAGAVTGTTTATAAAAAGTTAATAGACAAAAGTAAAATGTATTAAATAAGTTCTCAGTAGTTATATTATATCAATCAATATA
>NZ_CP048741.1:1422381-1422582 GCF_018336475.1 Romboutsia sp. 13368 | reverse complement strand
GTTATATTACCTAAAATAAGTTCATCTACAATTAGTAGAATTGTAGATGGTATTAGTACAGAATTAAAAAAAGATGGATATAATGTACTTTTAGGAAATACAGATTTAGATATAGAAAAAGAAATAGATTATTTAAATATATTTAAAAATAATGAGGTAGATGGAATAATATTTTTAGCTAAGACAATTAGTAATAGACAT
>NZ_CP048741.1:1422296-1422376 GCF_018336475.1 Romboutsia sp. 13368 | reverse complement strand
AATAATGGAAAATTTAAAAGTTCCAATAGTAATTATTGGTCAAAATATAGAAAACTATTTTTGTGTATATTTTGCGGATT
>NZ_CP048741.1:1421625-1421910 GCF_018336475.1 Romboutsia sp. 13368 | reverse complement strand
TATAGTGATATAAATATAGATGAAAATRATATTAGTTCTCAGATTAAAATAGTAAGCAGAAGTGACGGTGGAGCAGTAAATAAAATAAAATTAGGAAATAAAGAACTTACAGGAAGAGATATAAGAAATATATTAAATCTTAACTCAGCTAATTTTGAAATTAAATTTGATGATAATACTTTAGATTTTATTGTAAAAGGCTATGGACATGGAGTAGGAATGAGTCAATGGGGCGCAGAAGGTATGGCACAGGAAAGGTATAAATATTATGAAATACTATCTCAT
>NZ_CP048741.1:1421330-1421406 GCF_018336475.1 Romboutsia sp. 13368 | reverse complement strand
TATGAAGAATTTGCTAAACTTACTGGTCAAGGTGAAGTATCAAAAGAAGAACTTAAACAAGCAGCTAGTGCAAATG
>NZ_CP048741.1:1420571-1420646 GCF_018336475.1 Romboutsia sp. 13368 | reverse complement strand
GACAAATAGCTAACTATGGATATATATATTGGTTACCAATAGCATCAGCTGCAAATATAGCACAAGGTGGTGCAG
>NZ_CP048741.1:1419223-1419319 GCF_018336475.1 Romboutsia sp. 13368 | reverse complement strand
AGGTTTTGATTTCTATGCACCTCAAACTTTTGAAGACTCAAAAGGAAGAAGAATATTAATAGGATGGATGGGACTTCCAGATATAGATGATTTATA
>NZ_CP048741.1:1419146-1419214 GCF_018336475.1 Romboutsia sp. 13368 | reverse complement strand
AACCACAGAGTATGGATGGCAGCATGCATTAACTATACCAAGAGAACTTAAAATTAAAAATAATAAGT
>NZ_CP048741.1:1418428-1418516 GCF_018336475.1 Romboutsia sp. 13368 | reverse complement strand
ATAGTTGCGGATAATTACAACAATCCAAGTTTAGTACATATTATTGTAAGAGAATTATGTAAAGTAATTTATACTATACCTTTTATTG
>NZ_CP048741.1:1418142-1418257 GCF_018336475.1 Romboutsia sp. 13368 | reverse complement strand
AAGTATTAATTGACTTTATACCAAATAAAAAGGGCTGTAGTTTAAAAGAAGTAGTTGGATTTGAAAGAGTAGCAGGAGGTGCACCTGCTAATGTGGCCGCAGTGGTTAGTAAATT
>NZ_CP048741.1:1417621-1417773 GCF_018336475.1 Romboutsia sp. 13368 | reverse complement strand
ATTATGGAATAGTGAAGATGAATGTAGAAAAGCGATACTTGAATTTTTACCTTTTGCACATATAGTTAAAATATCAGATGAAGAATTAGAGTTTATAACAGGATWTAATAATATTAAAGCAAATAATATTACTGCTGCTGCCATACCTTGAC
>NZ_CP048741.1:1417465-1417615 GCF_018336475.1 Romboutsia sp. 13368 | reverse complement strand
TTATTTTTACAAAAGGTAAAGATGGTGCAGAAATATATACAAAAAATAAAGTAGTTAGCATACATGGTAATATAGTTGAAGTTATTGATACAACAGGTGCAGGAGATTCATTTATTGGAGCATTTTTATTTAAGTTATTAGAAAATGAAG
>NZ_CP048741.1:1415241-1416647 GCF_018336475.1 Romboutsia sp. 13368 | reverse complement strand
AATATAAAAGATAGGAGGAAAATGTGGATTTAATTTTAATTCAATTAGAACATGCTATAACTGCTATATCAGAAGTTATATGGCCTGTGTTCGTACCATTCATGTTAGTTTTAGGTGCTTATATGGCTTACACAACTATATTTAAGATACAACCTAAATTAACAAAACCATCAAAAATGAAATTTAAAAATATGATAGGACCTGCTTCAATATCATTAGGAGCAATGGTTGGTACAGGTGCTATCGTAGGTGTGCTTGGAGCATTATCAAAATTATACGGTGCAGGACAACATAATATAGAAGCAATCGTTGCTTGGGCTTTCATAGGAGCACTTGTAATGATACCTGTTTCTTATTCTGAAACTGTAAACTCAAAAATAATGAAACAAGGTCCAAAAGAGTATATTTCTAAATTAATAAGTCCAAAATTAGGATTTTTCTATGCAATATCAATAGTAGCCCTAATGGTATTTGGATTTGGAGGATTCCAATTTAGTGGAATAGACTCTGTATTTACAATAGTAGCTTCTCAATTTATGGGTATAGAACTTTCTTTAGTTCAAAGATATATGTTCATAGTAATACCTGTAGTAGCTATAGTAGCTCTTGTTGTATTATCTAAGAAAGATGATATATTCATGAACGCTATGACTTACATGATAGGAACAGCTTTAGCTGCTTACTTATTATTTGCTTTATTCTTTATAGTAAAAACTGCTAATTATATACCATCTTACTTCTCTGGATTAGTAGAAGGAATGATGAACCCTGTAAACGCAATGTTAGGTGTACCAATGGGATTCGTTTTAGGTATGCAAAAAGTTTTACAAACTGTTGAAACTGGACTTGGATGTTTAGCAATGTCTGCTCAACAATCTGATTCTGAGCCAAGAGAAGCAGGTGCAATATCATTAATACCAAGTATAATGACTTTATTCATAGCAATATTTATAACTTCTTATATAGCAAGTTATGGTATAGAACAAGGAATAATTAACTATGGTACTCCAAATGATGCTATGTATAGATTATCTTCATTCTTCAATACAGCATCTAGCGTTACTGGAAACTTTGGTTTAATAGTTATGTCATTATTCACAGTATTATCAGCTATGACTACTATATTAGGTTCATATTACTACTTAAGAAAACTATTCAAAAAGAATGCTGTTAACAAAAATATAGTAATATACTTAACTTTAATAATAACAGCTGGAACATTAGCTATATTTGGAGCTAACGTTGTATTTGAAGCAGTTGACTTATTATTATTCGTATGTTCTGGTATAAACTTAGTTGCTTTAACTGTATTTGCTTACAAAACAAATAAAGCTATAAAAAACGGAAATGTTAAAGATGTTAACAAAGTAGCTTAATAACTAATTAAAACATGTTCATTAGTAGGT
>NZ_CP048741.1:1414261-1415234 GCF_018336475.1 Romboutsia sp. 13368 | reverse complement strand
AAAAGTAATTGAGGCTATATTAGCTTATTTTGTTATAATTATAATAGAAAAAAGAACTAAGCTTAGTTATTTAACATCTAAACTTAGTTCTTTTTTATTTAAATGTAACTAACATTCAATTCACATCTCCTAGTTAATTTTAAATAATAAGATATCTAATTAGTATATAAAAAGTTTTTAAAAATATTTAAAACCTTTTACTAGATTATTAAGTCTAATAGTTAGAATAAAATATTGAAAGGGGATAAGATGGAAGAGGTAGTTTTAGTTAAAAGAGCTATCAAAGGTGATAGACAAGCTTTTGAAAGTCTTATGGATATTTACTTTGATAGGATGTGTAGGGAAGCATATATAAGATGCAAACATGAAGAAGATACTAAAGAAATAGTTCAAGAAACTATATATAAGGCTTATAAGAGTATTAAAAATTTAAATGAGCCTAAATATTTTAAAACATGGTTGAGTAGGATACTTATAAATGTAGCTAAATTACATTATATAAATTTTTACTGGAGGAATACTATGGATAACTTTAGAAGCTCTATGCCAAGAGAAAATCTAATAATGTTAATAATGGCAGCTGGAATACTTGTTTTTAACTTAATTGGATTTATAGTATCATACTTTGTATGGAGAGAACTAAGCAAAGACTCTGACTATATAAGAGAAAATGGAAGAAGATTATTAAACTTCCATATATCTTTTACAATATATACGATAATAGCAGGATTATTGGTAATTGTATTAATAGGAGTAMTTTTAGCACCAATAGTTTCAATAGCATACTTTGTATTAGCAATACTAGGTATGATAAAGTATGGTCAGTATAAAGATTATGACTATGCATTTACAATCAATTTTATAAAGTAATGAATTAAAGATGAAGTGAAAAGCTTCATCTTTTTTATTATTCAAATAAATATATACTAAGGAATATTTAAAGATATAAAAGAAGTACCACCTAGTTATTGCT
>NZ_CP048741.1:1412696-1413281 GCF_018336475.1 Romboutsia sp. 13368 | reverse complement strand
ATAAATCGTAGTTTAGAATAAATGATTTTAGTAGTGTATGCAATGTCAAAATTACCTGATTAGAATTAGCAATAGGAAGTGACTTATAATAAGTTGAAATTGTTTTCCTAAGGTTTTCATCAAGATTATTTTTCTTTAATAAATTATTTATAAATTCATCACTTGGCTCATTTTCTAAAAAAGGACCTATAACTAATATATCGTTTGATATTTCACGTGAAAATGAAAATGTTATTGTTATAAACTCCATAGTACTATGTACTACACATAAAGCATTTTCCTTCATATGAGAGATACCATCAATCATAGAATCATTAGTATCATTATTATTCCATATTACTTTTCTAAATTCAAAATTAAGATAATTATTAAATTCAGAAACTTCCCCTATTTTTGTAGTATTAATATTAAACGAACTATTTAAAATTGAGGATATTATATTATAAAAATCATCATAGTTAAAAGTTGTTTTAAGCATTTCTACCCCCTATGTTAAAATAAAATATTTTTTTAACAATACACCTAAAAATAATACAACATTATATAAAAATTGTCATAACATATGTATATTATCATAATATATAA
>NZ_CP048741.1:1410245-1412462 GCF_018336475.1 Romboutsia sp. 13368 | reverse complement strand
GTTATTGCTTAACATATAATAAAAATGAGTGAAATTAAGAGACTGCTGGTTACTTAAAGTAAAATATAGTTAAATAAGTACAATTTAAAGTAGAGATATAGCTAGGGGGTATTTTTATTATGACTTTATTAAGGATAATAAAGAAAGAAGATCATAATAGAGAGAAGTTAATTCAAATACTAAATGATAATAAACAAATAAGATTTGTATCACTTATGGGAATTGACTTAGGCGGAAATGCAACTGATGAAAAAATACCTATAGAATTATTTATAAAAGATATGGATGACTTTTTAGAAAAAGGTATACAAACAGATGGTTCTAGTGTTGAACTTCATGAAATAGCAACACTTAATAATGCAAAGGTAGATTTACTTCCAGATTTAGATGTAAATTGGTATATAGATTATAATAGCGAACTATCAGATTATGAAACTAATTTACCTATTGGAACGCTTAAAATACCATCTTTTTTAATACACAATAATAAAAAAGTATGCTCAAGAGGAATACTTAAAAGAGCAACAACTAATCTAGAAAATTCTTTGATAGACTTATTAAAAAAATATCCTAATCTATTAAAAAATATAGATATAGATAGTGTAGATAATATCGAAAAAATAAATATAACATCAGCAACAGAATTAGAGTTTTGGGTAAGTATACCAGAAGATAAAGTAGATTTAGAAAAATTATATGTATCTCAAAGTTTAAAAGAGCAATACTGGAAAAAAACTCAAGGGACTATAAGAAGTGCCTTAGAAAGAACACTTATAATACTTCAACAATTAGGAATAGAGCCTGAAATGGGTCATAAAGAAGCAGGGGGTATAGGTAGTTCTATAAGTATATATGGTAAAACTAATCATGCTATGGAACAGTTAGAAATAGACTGGAAATATTCAAGTTCCCTTCAAGCAGCTGATAATGAAATAGTAATACGTGATATAGTAGAAGAAATATTTARAAGCTTTGGTCTTAATGTAACTTTTAAAGCTAAACCACTTAATAAAGTAGCAGGTAGTGGAGAACATACTCATGTAAGTGTAAGTGCAAAATTAAAAAATGGAAAAGTTATAAATTTATTTTCTCCTAAAGATACTACTAATGATTTTATGAGTGAAATTGGATATGGAGCATTAATGGGAATACTTAAAAATTATGAAGTAATAAATCCATTTGTATCAGATTCTAATGATTCATTTAATAGATTAGTACCTGGATTTGAAGCTCCAGTATGTATAGTAACATCTCTTGGTAGAAGTTATGAACTTCCATCAAGAAATAGGTCTATATTAATAGGGCTTATAAGAGATAATGATAGTCCATTAGCTACTAGATTTGAACTAAGGTCACCAAATCCATTATCAAATACTTATTTAATATTAGCTAGTGTTTATCAAGCAATGATAGATGGTATAAAAGCAGTGGGGATTAGTAACTTAGATTCTAAAGCTTTAGAAAAAGAAATATCTAAAAATGCAGGTGAAAACGGATTTTATTTAGAAAAAGATAGAAAATATAGAGATGAAGAGAATGTATTTGAATACTATACTAAAGAAGAACGAGAAAAGTTATTTGGAAAGTCACCAGCTACAGTTTATGAAAATATGTTAAACTTAGATAAATATAAAGATAAAATTGAGGTTTTAAAATATAATGGAGTATTTACAGATGATATTATAAATTCATTTAAAACTGGAGCTATAGATAGATGGATGAAGGAGTTAAAAAATAGAATTATACAAGATAATATGGATATAATTAGAAGTTGCAAAAAAATGCATACACTAGATGATATGGATGCTTTGGATGAAGTTATATACAATGATATAAGCAATATAAAATATGAATTAATGAAAGATACTTTAAGTAAAAAGTCTTTATTTACTCAAATAATAGATGCGATAGATAATTATGAATTAGAAGAAGCTTCAAAACTTCAATTAATAATGAAAGCTAAGATGGAGCTTTTACAAAGTGAATATATACAATATAAGAAAAATATTTATTAATAATTAAGAGATAGGAAACTAATTTAAAATAATTAGTTTCCTATTTCTTATGTAATAGGATTTTATAATATATAAAATTTTGTTGATAACCTTTTAATTAAAGTGATATATATAAGTAAAAAATGCTATTTTGAGCAACGGATGTATCCGAAGTATTTCGCCAACGCGTTGCTCAAGCTAAGCGAATTTTTGCTTATAAATT
>NZ_CP048741.1:1408835-1409985 GCF_018336475.1 Romboutsia sp. 13368 | reverse complement strand
TTTGGTTAAAATAAAATTATAACTATAAAATTTGAATATAATTTAATATAATATAAAATTAAATAAAAGAGGGTAATAAAATGAAAATAGCAATATTTCTAGGTGCAGGAGCATCAGCAGCAGAACACTGCCCTATTCAAAATCAGCTTTTTGTTGACTATTTTAAATCATTAACCAAAGAAGATTATGAAAATGAAATGAATAAAGAATTGCATAAGTTTTTTAAATTAATGTTTAACATAGATACAATAAATGATGATATTGAAAAAATATCATTTCCAACATTTGAAGAAGTATTAGGTCTTATAGATTTAGCAGAACAAAGAAGAGAATCCTTCAAAAACTTTAGACTTGAAATTTTTAATAATAAAAGCGATAGTATGCGTCTTTTAAGACAATATCTTATTTTACTTATGGCAAAGTCTTTACATGACTGTGAGAAAAACAACAACTACTATCATAAGTCACTTATAGATAATTTACTAAAAGCAGATATATTAAAAGATACTACATTTATAAGTGCGAACTATGATATACATATAGATAATTCTATAGCAAGATTATATAAACGAAAAAATCCTATAATGCTTGACTATGGAGTTGATTTTACAAATTTTGAAATCAGAAATAGTTGGAAAAAACCACAACCTCCATCTGTTAAACTTTATAAAATACATGGMTCTTTAAATTGGTTGTATTGTCCAGTGTATAATAGTTTAACAATAACACCTTATGAAGGTGGTGTAATGAGGCTTTTAGATAATATAGATGAAGCTAAATGTTTAGCATGTGATGAAATTACAATACCTATTATAATACCTCCAACTTATTTTAAAAATATGACTAATGTATTTGTATCAACAGTTTGGAATGAAGTAGAAAAGACTTTAAGAAAAAGTGACTTACTTATATTTTGCGGATATTCTTTTTCTGATGCAGATATACATATAAAATATATGATAAAAAGAGTTCAAACTAGCAGAAAAAAATCTCCTCTAAAATTTATGGTATTTAATAGTTATGAAGGGAAAAGGGAAGAGTCAAAGAAAAAGGAAGAAGAGAGATATAAAAGGTTTTTAGGAGAAGAAGTTATATTTACTGATAACTCATTTGAGGAGTTTGTAAGTGATCCATTAAGATTTATAAATGC
>NZ_CP048741.1:1407719-1408817 GCF_018336475.1 Romboutsia sp. 13368 | reverse complement strand
AGRTAGATTATTTACTACCTTCTTTATTTTGCAAATATTTTTTACAATTTTAAACATAATTTAGAAGGAATATAGGAATTATTATCAAATTAATAAATATATAGAAAAAAATAAGGAAGAACTAGGGGGACAAAATATGGTTACATTTGATATAAATGGTGCTATAGTAGAGTTTGATGAAAAGATGGATAACTACAATAGCATAAGAAAATCATTTAAAAGTCAAGCAGAAAACTATAGTGAAGATTTTAAGAATTACTGTTTGGATAATATATTAACATTAAAAGATTTGTCAGAAAATTCCTTAGAAATAAGCATGAATTATATAGAAAATTCTATAAAAAAAGGTGTTGAAACTATAGTAGGTTATAATCTTATAACTATAGATATAAATACATTTAAAGAAACTTATTGTGGAAAATATTTAAATTATCAACGAATGTTTAACAATCTTATGAAACAAACCAAAACAAAAAGCAAGAAAAATAATTACATGACAAAAGCATCTCTTAAGCCATTAATAGAAACTTTATCACAATATATATACAACGATTGCTTTAATATACATAATGCAGTAATAGATGCACTTATACAAAATGGTATAGATATAGTAGGTTCAAAAATAGATGAAGAAAATATAAAAAAATCAAATGCACTATTTAATAACTACAAAGATGGTTTTATAAGTAGAGTAGATGGAACTATGGTAGTAAAGCAAATAATAACTTTAAATCCATATAGAATGGATATCTATGAATATTTAGTAAATGAAGATGGAGACTTTAATAAAGAAATAGAAAAGTTAGCAACTTATTTAGGTTATGATATAAGACCATTTAAAAGTAAGCTAATGGATAAATATATAAATGATTGTTTAGAAAATGATAGAGATATAGATTTTATAAAAGAAAAGATAGTAAAATATGCTAGATATATAGGTTCTTCAAATGAAGATATTTATTTAACTAGAATAGATGCTATACAAATGTTTGAAAATGCATAATATAAATATTATAAACAGTAGGTGATTTTAAATAAAAAGTTACCTACTGTCTTTTATTTTATATACTATAGTAATGTATATTAGAGTATATAATT
>NZ_CP048741.1:1406930-1407354 GCF_018336475.1 Romboutsia sp. 13368 | reverse complement strand
TAGAATAGCACTTGCATATATTAAAACATGATAGTTAGGGGGGATATGTATGAAATGTACAATGAGAATAAAACTTAAAGCTAAAGATATTGACCATGATGAATACATAGGGATTAGCAGGATAGTAGAAATATTTGATGATATCGCAGAGGAATTATTAATAAGAAATGAAGGGCATAAAGGTATATTAAAAGATTATGAGGAGTTAGAAATTATAAAGCCTTTAATTTGTGGAGATCACGTAGATGTAGTTGGTCAGATTATTTCATTTAATGATACAATAATAAAAATAAAATTTGAAGTATTAAAAGTATTAGATGGGCATAATGAAAAGTATTTATTAATACCTGAATTGATTTGTAAAGCTGTAGGAGTATTTGAGGTATTTCCAAAATAAATTTACAAAAGGATGTAGATAAGATTA
>NZ_CP048741.1:1405224-1406922 GCF_018336475.1 Romboutsia sp. 13368 | reverse complement strand
GTATTAGAGTTCTCTTTTATTTTCTAGAGTTATATATCTTTTCAGCTATATTTAAAATTTCATACATTATCCAAGCACAAAATGCTAATACAAATACACCCATCATTACTAAATCTAACTTAAATACTTGACCACCATAAACTATTAAATATCCTAAACCATAACGAGATACTAAAAACTCACCAACTATAACTCCAACCCATGCCATACCAATATTTATTTTAGTTAAGTTTATAAGGTTACCTATGTTTGAAGGTATTATAAGTTTAAATAATAGTTGGGATTTAGTAGCACCAAAGCTTTTTAACATCTTGATTTTTTCTTCATCTACATTTATAAAGTAGTTGTAAGCTGAAAGTATTGTAACAACTACAGATATTGTAACTGCAGTAACTACAATTCCTTCAATTCCAGCACCTGCCCAAACAATTATAATAGGAGCTAGGGCTGTTTTTGGAAGAGCATTAAGCACTACTAAAAATGGATCTAAAATTCTTGATAATTTTTCAGACCACCAAAGTGCTATTGCAACTATTATTCCTATTACTGTACCAATTACTAGTCCTAGTAATGTTTCGTATACAGATATACCAATATGTCTTAGAAGTTCTCCATTTGATAGATATTTTATAAATAGATGATATATATCAGATGGTTTACTAAATAAGAATGTTTCTATTAACCCATAGTTTGCAAGTACTTCCCATAGTACTAGTATGCCTACAAGTAAAGATATTTGAGATAATAATACTTTTATTTTTTCTTTTTTTGTGTTTTTCAGATAGTCTATATATCCTTGTGAATAGTTATTGTTTGATTTCATATCTATCTAGCTCCTTCCACAGAATGTCAAAGTAGTCTTGAAACTGTGGTAATTTACGAACTTTGAAAGGTGTTTTTTCTCCTTCTGGTACAAGGTCTATATTGTGAGTGCTTTTTACTATTGCAGGTCTTTTTGATAGTACTATTATTTTATCGCTCATTGATATAGCTTCTGAAATGTCATGAGTTACGAGAATTGCAGATTTACCTTCGTTTTTAATTATTCTATAAACATCATCACTAACTAATATCCTTGTTTGGTAATCAAGWGCAGAGAAAGGTTCATCAAGAAGTAATATATCAGGATTTACAGATAGAGTACGAATCAATGCAACTCTCTGTCTCATACCTCCAGATAGCTCTTTAGGATACATATTTCTAAATTCCCAAAGATCATAAGTTTTTAAAAGTGATTCAACTCTTTGAATTGATTCTGGAGTTTTCTTATGTTGGATTTCAAGTCCAATGGTTATATTRTCCATTATGTTTCTCCATTCTAGTAAGTTATCTTTTTGAAACATATATCCAATTTTACCATTTAGAATTACTTCACCACTAGTAGGTTCTAAAAGGTCAGTTAGTATGTTTAGTATTGTTGATTTTCCAGAGCCACTAGGTCCAAGGATAGTTAATATTTCTCCTTCTATTAGATTAAAGTTAATATTTTTTAGAACTTCTAATTCTCCATCTTTTGTGTAAAAGGTTTGATTTAGGTCTGATATTTTGACCATATCTTTCATATAGTCACCTCCAAGAAGTTTATTGGTATATATTATTGTATTAATTTGCGGAAAGATTTGTACCAGTTTTAGAAAATATAGTTTAGGAAGGGTGTCGTAATTCACGACATAGGKGTATTTGARAAATCTAATATGG
>NZ_CP048741.1:1403818-1403972 GCF_018336475.1 Romboutsia sp. 13368 | reverse complement strand
AGAGTACTATCCTGAAACCTCATTACACTATTTAGATAAACTTATAAAAGTAAAATCAGAGACAGTAAGGAAACTAYCTAAAAGCCAAGAAATAAAAGATTTATATGGAAATAAATTTGCTAAGTATTTAGAAGAAAAATTTGAAAGTGATAAA
>NZ_CP048741.1:1403328-1403435 GCF_018336475.1 Romboutsia sp. 13368 | reverse complement strand
TGTAATTAGTAGCTTTTTCAAAGCTCTTAAAGTAGACCAACTTGTATTATTATCTGGTCCATCGGGAACAGGTAAATCTAGCTTRGTAAATCAATTAGGAAAGATAA
>NZ_CP048741.1:1402815-1402921 GCF_018336475.1 Romboutsia sp. 13368 | reverse complement strand
TTTGAATTAGTGATATATTACCCTGCAAAGTTTATAATTCCTAAAAATGTAAGATTTGTAGGAACTTTAAATATGGATGAAACAGTAAAATCATTAAGTCCAAAGA
>NZ_CP048741.1:1402001-1402681 GCF_018336475.1 Romboutsia sp. 13368 | reverse complement strand
GATATAGTTATAAGTTCAGAAGCTAAAAGTTTAGCAGATGAAATTATAAATCAGTCAAAWRCACCAGAAGAAGTATTCAATGAATTTCCAAGTTGGGTATCTGACCAATACGTTAAAATAGCTAAAAATGGAGGAGCATTTTTAAGTATTCATGCGGCAAATCCAGATTTACTAAAAGATGTTGATCCACAAAGAGTTGCTAATGCTCAAAAAGCATCTGGTATAGCTTTAAAAGAATGGAGATCTTACACATTAACTGATAAATGTAAGTGGAGTATAGTATCTATTCCTACAGAAGCTTGGGCTAAAAAAGTATTCCCTGGTATATCTTCTCAAGATGCAATAGATAAGCTATGGGAAGCTATTTTTAAATGTTCTAGAGTTGATAATGAAGATCCAATAAAAGCTTGGGAAAATCATAACTCTGATTTAAAGAAGAGAATGGATTTCTTAAATAATAAAAACTTTAAAACTTTACATTTTAAATCTGATAAAACAGATTTAACTATGGATTTACCTAAAGGACATATTTGGTTAAGTGGTGCATCTGTTGACCCTAATGGAATAGAGTTTAATCCAAATATACCAACAGAAGAAGTGTTCTGCTTACCTCATAAGTTTAAAGTAAATGGTATTGTTCATAGCACTAAGCCACTAGTTTATGGTGGAAATGTTATAGA
>NZ_CP048741.1:1400902-1401142 GCF_018336475.1 Romboutsia sp. 13368 | reverse complement strand
GATTATTTTATAAATGAATTAAAATTCAATGAAGGAGCACATAATCTAGTTGAAAAAATGATTGAGTATTACAATGAGTACTCKACTTTGCGAGGATTTAGTATAGAAATAAAACGAAAAGAGGGTAAATCTATAATYATAACAKCAGAGAAGAACTTGGAAGGYCAAAGACCAGATTTGAGCTTAGTTATGATTGATAAATATAAATGTAGAGAAGTTTTCTTAGATGCTAAGTATAAA
>NZ_CP048741.1:1400480-1400561 GCF_018336475.1 Romboutsia sp. 13368 | reverse complement strand
AAATTCTTGTAGATATAAAAAGGAGCATCCTAATAATATAAGAAATCTATATAAGTATATAAATGGAAATTATCATAAAAA
>NZ_CP048741.1:1400286-1400384 GCF_018336475.1 Romboutsia sp. 13368 | reverse complement strand
TTTTATCCAAAATACCTTAGCTTATTTTGTGTAAAATGTGATAAATACAATTAAAAATTGAATTTTGTGTATAATACCCTTTTATATAGTTATAGATT
>NZ_CP048741.1:1399652-1399716 GCF_018336475.1 Romboutsia sp. 13368 | reverse complement strand
TTAGGACATGAAGATTTAAGTACAACGATGATTTATACTCACATTGTTGATGAAGAATTTGAAG
>NZ_CP048741.1:1399293-1399414 GCF_018336475.1 Romboutsia sp. 13368 | reverse complement strand
TTTGAAGATAAAATTCTAAATATAAGACAAGATTTATATATACAAATTCAAACTATATTAAAACAAAAAGAAGTCGAATTTGAAGGGAATGTATTTGAAATAGATTTAGAGTTTTTAAAAG
>NZ_CP048741.1:1399203-1399273 GCF_018336475.1 Romboutsia sp. 13368 | reverse complement strand
TTAAACGACATGATTACAGATTCTAGATATAAGGCAAGTAAGGTATTACTTAAATATGTATCCTATGAAT
>NZ_CP048741.1:1398404-1398539 GCF_018336475.1 Romboutsia sp. 13368 | reverse complement strand
AAAATTACAATTCAATAAATATAATGATATTTTAGAAAAAATATTATATAATRATGAAAGTATTGAACGTATGTCTATACGTGACTTAGCGAAAAAATATAATACAAATGTTCATATAGTAGGTTTTGTATTAAA
>NZ_CP048741.1:1398127-1398322 GCF_018336475.1 Romboutsia sp. 13368 | reverse complement strand
TTTAACTCTTTAATTAATGAGTGTGTTAAAGAAAATATGGAAAGTAGTTGTATATAATATTATATATAATAACTATTTTGAAAATCTAATATAGTAATAAAAATAAACTATAAATTTCTTGACTGATATAAAAAATCAACTTTGCTTATTGGTTATTTTTATTATAAAGAATTATTTAATTAAATCATTAATTAT
>NZ_CP048741.1:1397772-1397864 GCF_018336475.1 Romboutsia sp. 13368 | reverse complement strand
AAATTTAAGTTATAACTCATATCATTCAGATAGAAATACTTGTAAATTTGATATAATAGAAAAATGTGAATTTTATCAACTAATATATAAGG
>NZ_CP048741.1:1397631-1397695 GCF_018336475.1 Romboutsia sp. 13368 | reverse complement strand
AATATTTATAATGAACAGTTTAAGAAAGATATATGTATTGTAAAATTAAATACAGGCCTAACTT
>NZ_CP048741.1:1396967-1397103 GCF_018336475.1 Romboutsia sp. 13368 | reverse complement strand
AACTGCATAAAATATTAGAAATTTTTATAATTAAAAGTAAAGTAGATATCTAAAATTTATTAGTAATTTTAAGATATCTACTTTATTTATATAAATTTCTCTTAATATCTCTTTATTTATAGGTTTAGTATCTTTC
>NZ_CP048741.1:1396490-1396564 GCF_018336475.1 Romboutsia sp. 13368 | reverse complement strand
TTTTATTATCTTTTGCTATTTTTATTTGTTCATCAATAATACCATGAGCATGATGAAGAACATCTATACCACAT
>NZ_CP048741.1:1396086-1396253 GCF_018336475.1 Romboutsia sp. 13368 | reverse complement strand
TTGTTAACTTGTTCATTTTCATGTAGACAAGTATAACTAGGTAAATCATTTGTTCCTATTGTAATAGTATTTAATGAAAACTTTACTCTTATAGGAGAATCTTTAGCTATTTGCATATAATCATCTATAGAAATATTACATATAGGACTTCCACAAATTTGTTCTCC
>NZ_CP048741.1:1395794-1395947 GCF_018336475.1 Romboutsia sp. 13368 | reverse complement strand
ATTACTTTTTCACCATAATCATACATAGATATATTATCAAGTTTATTTTTTAATTCTTTATAAGTTCCWATATCTTCAATTTTMYCATTATTTATAATAATTACTCCATCTTCTACAGTTCCTTTTTCAGACACTGTAATGATTTTATTAGCA
>NZ_CP048741.1:1395472-1395553 GCF_018336475.1 Romboutsia sp. 13368 | reverse complement strand
TTGGCCAACTAAATCAGCTACTTGTGACATTGCTAAAGTTGGACTTATTAAAAATGAAACTATACCACTTGATGGCTCTAT
>NZ_CP048741.1:1394701-1394869 GCF_018336475.1 Romboutsia sp. 13368 | reverse complement strand
TCCAACATCACTTGTTAGAAATACATCTACAACTATCGGGAATACTTGAGCTGTAATTGAGTTAAAAAGGTTAGATAAGCTGTCTGGTGAGAAAATAAGAGATAAAAGGCTTGAGATAACAAGAATTAAACCTACTATTTCGATTTTAGTCCATTTTTTACGGTTAAC
>NZ_CP048741.1:1393653-1393799 GCF_018336475.1 Romboutsia sp. 13368 | reverse complement strand
CTATACAGTAAAAATATCCCCAAAAATATAAAAACTAAATTATTATATTCARAGTTAAATTCTAAATTAGAATCTCTTTTTTTAGATTTTTTCTTTTTTGCCATCAATCTCACCTCTTACTCTAATTATTTTATTTATTAAATTTT
>NZ_CP048741.1:1390473-1391427 GCF_018336475.1 Romboutsia sp. 13368 | reverse complement strand
TAAAATAAAATATAACTATAAATAAAATAGGGGGTATTACAATGATAAAAAATTTACCCAAAATAGAATTACACTGTCATTTAGATGGAAGTGTTAGAGTAGATACAATTATAGATATAGCTAAAAAAGAAAATATAAAATTAGATTCATATAAAAAATGTGATGTTCAAAAAATGGTTCAAGTTCCTAAGGATTGTAAATCTTTAAATGAATATCTAAAACGTTTTAATTTACCAAATAAAGTAATGCAAAGTAGTGAAAATATAAAAAGAATTACATTTGAACTTTTAGAAGATGCACAAAAAGAAAATGTTAAGTATATAGAAGTTAGATTTGCACCATTACTTCATTTAAATGGTGGATTAACTGTTAAAGAAGTTATACAAAGTACTATAGATGGTGTTAATGAAGCAGAAAAAGTTTACGATATAAAAGGAAATATTATACTTTGTTGCATGAAGATGATGAGTGAAGAAGATGCAATATTAGTAATTGAAGAAGGTAAAGAATTTTTAAACAAAGGAGTAGTAGCAATAGACTTAGCAGGACCTGAAGAAGAAGGATTTGCTAATAAATATAAAAGAGCAATAAAGTTAGCAAGAGATTATGGATACAATATAACTATACATGCAGGAGAAGCTGCGAGTGGTCAAAATGTTATAGATTGTATAAATATACTTAAGGCACAAAGAATAGGTCATGGAGTTAGAATAAAAGATATGAAAGAAGCTTATGATTTAGTTAAAGAAACTGGTGTTATGCTTGAAATGTGCCCTACAAGTAATACTCAGACTAAAGCAATTGAAAGTTTTAGTGATTATCCATTCTATGATTTCTATAAAGACGGAATAAATGTTAGTATAAACCATCATAAAGATTAGTATTTGTTAATTTTAAACAAATACTAATCTTTTTATTTTACTTATAGAATATTAATTACCAATTAATTTTTTT
>NZ_CP048741.1:1390034-1390236 GCF_018336475.1 Romboutsia sp. 13368 | reverse complement strand
GTTAGCCTTTTATTAACATAACTTTTATCTCCTATTATAGACATAGAACTGTATTTATCACATAAATCCCATACTACTTTTTTATCATAAACATTTGCAGGAGTTATGACATAGTCAGTTAAGAAACCATCTACTGTAGTAAGTGCATGAAACTTAAATCCAAAATATTTTTGCTTTTTTGATGGACATACTCCATAAGAGG
>NZ_CP048741.1:1388556-1389396 GCF_018336475.1 Romboutsia sp. 13368 | reverse complement strand
GACTTTTGATAAAAATAAAATTAAAGATATYTTATTAGAAAATAATAAAAATATAGATAATATCTCTAATGAAAATAAATTAAAAATAGGTATCCTAGGTGCAAGATCTAATGATAGCATCGTTGATATTATCAATGAAAATAATGCACAAGTCGTATTCAATATTACTTGCACTGGTATAGATAGAAAGTTAAAAATTGATGAAGATAATATTTTATCTTCTTATTCAAATAGTATTTTAAGCCAAATACCTTGTATGAGGATGGAAGAAGCTCATAAAAGAGAAGATTTTATTAGAAACTTTGAAGATAATCTTGATGGAATAATATGTCATACTGTTCAATTTTGTGATAATTATTCCTATGAGTACATCAGTTTAAAACAAAATATAAAAACTCCTATACTTTTATTAGAAACTGATGCTACAAAACAATGTGTAGGTCAAATTAAAACTAGGGTTGAAGCATTTTTAGAATCATTGGCTGTTTCAAAAGGAATCTCTATTAATGATAAGGGGAAAAAAATGAAAATAAATAAAGATGGAAAAGTATATGTATTGGGAGTTGATAGTGGCTCTACATCAACTAATGCAGTTATAATGGATGAAAATAAAAAAATTATAGCTCATGAGGTAATTAGAACTGGTGCTAAAAGTATAGAAAGTGCACAAACAATATTAGAAAATATTTTAACTAAAGCTAATTTAAATAAAGAAGATTTAAGTTTAATAGTATCAACTGGATATGGACGTGTAAGTATACCTTATGCACATGAAAGTGTAACAGAAATTAGTTGCCACGGAAAAGGTGCTCACTATTTCAATCCTAAAATTAGAACTAT
>NZ_CP048741.1:1385509-1385606 GCF_018336475.1 Romboutsia sp. 13368 | reverse complement strand
CTTTGAGAATATGAACATAATGCAATGTGTAAATGCTTAATAAGAAATGCAAATATGTATGCTTGGTCATCATGTCCTAAGTTTAAACGTAAATTCT
>NZ_CP048741.1:1385016-1385352 GCF_018336475.1 Romboutsia sp. 13368 | reverse complement strand
TAAAATGACTGGCGCATATCGTATATGGAGCTAAAAGTATAATCAATTTAATTTATTGTTCAAATTTCAATAATTAAAAGTTGATTATAGTATAATCAAAAAAATAATAAAAAGAACTATCTGTAAGCCATTAAATGCTTATACATAGTTCTTTTTTCGTTTTATGGTATAAAGTTTATTATCAAATTTTCAGCTCTATAAAGCAAGGTTAAATCTGTTTAGATTATTTGCTTTTATAATAGTCTATCTACTAGATAATAGTTTGATTATTGATTATACTTTTTAYTCCTAATATATTTTAATTTCAGTATAAAAATAATAAAAAAGATACTCTAA
>NZ_CP048741.1:1384650-1384996 GCF_018336475.1 Romboutsia sp. 13368 | reverse complement strand
ATGTCAACATTGTGTTAAAACATAGCCAAAGAATAAAATAGAGCTAATTATAGTAGCTCTATTTTATTATAATAAGTTATATTTTCTTAGAGTACCTTGAATTTTATTATATGTACTAATACTAATAACACCACCATTAAACCAAAATCTAAAAAGTCCGCGAGAGATGCCAAGCTTATTTGCTGCATCTTCTTTAGTAAGATTATTTTCTTTAATCCATAAACTTAGCTTGTCYAAAAAYTCATYAAAATTATATACAAGTTTTGTATAACCTTCCATACAAAGATAGTCCATATCAAACTTAGAAGATAATAGATTAAGTACATCTTTAGTAGGATTATATCTA
>NZ_CP048741.1:1384011-1384587 GCF_018336475.1 Romboutsia sp. 13368 | reverse complement strand
CAATCCTAATTCTAATCTAGATTTTCTTAATCTTTCTCCAAAAGTATTATCAGTAAGTTTTTTTTCGATAAAATCACTACAATCAACACTGACTGATTTGSCATCAAATTCAGTATTATCAAGACTTACASCATTTTTATCAAAGGTTGCACTTTGTAAGATAGAGCTTCTGAAATGTCATGAGTTACGAGAATTGCAGATTTACCTTCGTTTTTAATTATTCTATAAACATCATCACTAACTAATATCCTTGTCTGATAATCAAGAGCAGAGAATGGTTCATCAAGAAGTAATATATCAGGGTTTACTGCAAGTGTTCTWATAAGTGCTACCCTTTGTCTCATACCTCCGGATAATTCTTTAGGATACATATTTCTAAATTCCCATAAGTCATAAGTTTTTAGGAGTCTTTCAACTCTTTTCATTGCTTCATCGGTTTTTTTCTTTTGAATTTCAAGTCCAATAGTTATATTGTCCATTATGTTTCTCCATTCTAGTAAGTTATCTTTTTGAAACATATATCCAATTTTACCATTTAGAATWACTTCRCCACTAGTAGGTTTTAAAAGGTTAGTT
>NZ_CP048741.1:1383835-1383940 GCF_018336475.1 Romboutsia sp. 13368 | reverse complement strand
ATTGAAGTTAATATTTTTTAGAACTTCTAGTTCTCCATCTTTTGTGTAAAAGGTTTGATTTAGGTCTGATATTTTGACCATATCTTTCATATAGTCACCTCCAAG
>NZ_CP048741.1:1383306-1383689 GCF_018336475.1 Romboutsia sp. 13368 | reverse complement strand
TACTTTAAATTCTTGTTTTNTATATGATAAATTGTCAATTCAAGTGCAACACTTTCTATTTATGCTACTGCAAAGACCTCTGCAGGTGTTTTGAAACCAAGACATTTGCGAGGTCTATTATTAATTATATCTACAACAGAATCAAGTTCAGATTGTGTTATTGTAGCAAAATCAAATTTCTTTGGATAAAATTCTCTTAGTAATCCATTCGTATTCTCATTTGTGCCTCTCTGCCAAGAAGAATAAGCATCTGCAAAATATACATCAATATTTAATGTATTTTCAATGTCATTATAGCCTGCAAATTNCYAAATAAAGTAAATAGAATTTTACAAAAAAAGATTATCTTGTATAGATTAGTATTTGTAAATTTTATCCAAATA
>NZ_CP048741.1:1383019-1383158 GCF_018336475.1 Romboutsia sp. 13368 | reverse complement strand
CTTATTTGCTTCGGATAGTTATCTTTACAATTTACTCTTTTTAAAAATAATAAATTTATATTTCTTTCAGCTTTTAACTCAGGCGTTAGCCTTTTATTTATATATCCTTTATCACCTACAATAGAAATTGAATTATATT
>NZ_CP048741.1:1382735-1382954 GCF_018336475.1 Romboutsia sp. 13368 | reverse complement strand
TGAATCTATAGTTAGAAGTTAACCAACTATACTTATAGTTATTATTTCGCTATCGCAAAGTTTACTATCTTTGATATTACGTCTATTTCTAATACTTATAGGTATAATATCATTATATATATCATCAACTATTGTAAAAATTATAGTAAATAAGTCAGTTAAATTTTCTACGTCTTGGATATAATAATTATTAAGCTCCAACATTATTGTAGCCCTCCT
>NZ_CP048741.1:1382616-1382689 GCF_018336475.1 Romboutsia sp. 13368 | reverse complement strand
TATTATTGTAAAAATTAACTAGCACAACGAGTTAATTTAGTATCTTTATAAATAAAAAACTTAATATTTAGTG
>NZ_CP048741.1:1381167-1381271 GCF_018336475.1 Romboutsia sp. 13368 | reverse complement strand
TTACTTATGAAAGATCCTACTAAGTTGAAATTCAAAGAAAAAGATTATATAGCACAATGTATAAATAGATCTCAAATTAAAAATAATAGGTTATTTAAAGAAAA
>NZ_CP048741.1:1378539-1380300 GCF_018336475.1 Romboutsia sp. 13368 | reverse complement strand
ATAYTATAGATATAGGTTTAGCACAGTTAGCAATRCATTCAACTTATGAAACTGCAGGAGCTAAAGATATAGAATATATGATAAAAGCAATAGAAGCTTTCTATAACACTTCTATAGAGCAAGTACAAGATGGTCAATACATTATAAATGATATGAAGTAAGATATTCAGTTGTTTATAATATTGAAATATAATATAAAGAGGGGATATGAATGAATAACGAAAAAACTAAGAGTATAACTTGGTTGACATTAGCATTTATGGCATTCTCTACTGTATGGGGATTTGGAAATGTAATCAACGGATTCTCTGAATTTGGAGGATTACAAGCAATTGTATCTTGGATAATTATATTTGCAATATATTTTATACCATATGCATTAATGGTTGGAGAGCTTGGGTCATCATTTAAAGAATTAGGTGGTGGAGTAAGTTCATGGATTTCAGAAACAATAGGTCCTAAAATGGCATATTATGCAGGATGGACATATTGGGTAGTTCATCTTCCATACATATCACAAAAGCCACAAGGAGCTATAATAGCAGGAAGTTGGGCTATATTCCAATCTAATGTTGTAAGTAGTATGAATCCTATAGTACTTCAAGTAGCTTGTTTAGTTGTATTCTTGATARGATTAGTTATAGCTACTAAGGGTATGAATCCTTTAAAGAAAATAACAACAATAGCAGGTACATCTATGTTTGTAATRTCTATACTATTTATACTGCTTATGATAGCAGCACCATCTATAACAGGTGGTAGTTTTATAGATATAGACTGGTCATTAAAAACATTTATGCCTACATTTGATTTGAAATATTTTACAAGCATATCAATATTAGTATTTGCAGTAGGTGGATGTGAAAAGATTTCTCCTTATGTAAATAAAATGGATGACCCTTCAAAGGGATTCCCAAAAGGTATGATTTCATTAGCAATAATGGTAGCAGTTTGTGCTATACTTGGAACAATATCTTTAGGAATGATGTTTGATTCAAATAATATACCTCAAGATTTATTAACTAATGGTGCATACTATGCATTCCAAAGACTTGGTGAATATTATAATGTTGGTAACTTATTTGTTATATTATATGCTRTAACTAACTTTATTGGTCAAGTATCRACATTAATAATTTCAATAGATGCACCGCTTCGTATGTTACTTGAAAGTTGTGATAGAAAATATATGCCAGAAGCTATGTTTAAGAAAAATGAACATGGGGCCTATATAAATGGAAACAAACTTATAGGAGTTATAGTTTCCATATTAATAATAATACCTGCATTTGGTATAGGTAGTGTTGATGCCTTAGTTAAGTGGTTAGTTAAATTAAATTCAGTTTGTATGCCTCTACGTTACTTATGGGTGTTTGTAGCTTACATTGCTCTTAAGAAAGCTGGAGAGAAATTTAGTGCAGAGTATAGATTTACAAAGAGTAAAACACTTGGTATTATAATGGGATTATGGTGTTTTATATTTACAGCATTTGCTTGTATATTGGGAATGTATTCAGAAGACACATTCCAACTTACTCTTAATATAGTTACACCTTTTGTATTTGTAGCATTAGGACTTATAATGCCTAAAYTAGCWGAAAGAGAAAGAAATAAAAAAACTAAACAAAATAGTTAATAATTTTTAGAATGAAAATAACCTCAGATATACTTAAACGTATATCTGAGGTTATTTTTTATAGTTAACATTTAAATAATTAATCTCATACATATAAAATAAATTGAATTGGAGGCGATTTTATG
>NZ_CP048741.1:1376808-1378533 GCF_018336475.1 Romboutsia sp. 13368 | reverse complement strand
ATATACTATYTTACTAAATTTTAAGGAGGATTTTTACATGTTTAAAAAATTTATCACAGTAGCAAGCTCCTTAGCATTAAGTGCAATGTGTCTTACTGGATGTAACCAAACAAATACTACAGATAAAGAAACTTTAGATAAAGTAACAATAGCTGAAGTTACGCACTCAGTTTTTTATGCACCACAGTATGCAGCTATAACTAAAGGATTCTTTGAAGAAGAAGGAATTGAAGTTGATATAATAAATACTGCGGGTGCAGATAAAACTATGGCAGCGCTAATATCAGGTGAAGCTCAAATAGGACTTATGGGACCGGAAGCTTCCATATATGTATATAATCAAGGTAATGAAAACTATGCAGTAAACTTTGCTCAACTTACTAAAGCAGACGGAAGTTTTATAATTGCTAGAGAAGAAATGCCAAACTTTACTCTTGAAGATTTAAAAGGTAAAGATATATTAGGTGGAAGAAAAGGTGGAGTACCTTTAATGACATTAGAATATGTATTAAAACAAAATGGATTAACTATAGGAACAAATAAAGATGCAGGAGAAGTAAATGTAAGAACTGATGTACAATTTGGTGTAATGGCTGGTGCATTTGCAGGTGGAGAAGGAGATTTTACTACAGCATTTGAACCTACAGGAACTCAAATGGAAAAAGAAGGAACAGGATATATAGTTGCATCAGTTGGTGAATTAGGAGGAGATGTTCCTTATACAGCTTATTCTACAACTAAAGAATTTATGGCAGACAATGAAGATTTAATACAAAGATTTACTAATGCATTATACAAAGGTCAACAATGGTGTCAAACTGCAACTGATGAAGAAATAGCAGAAGCAATGAAACCTTTCTTTGAAGATTTATCTTTAGATGACTTAGTAAGTGTTGTTGAGAGATACAAATCAATAGATGCTTGGTGTGATAATCCTTTATTGACAGAAGAAAGCTTAAATTCATTAGTTGAAATAATGAAAGAAGCTGGTGAATTAGATAAAGAACCAGTTTATAATGATATAGTAACTACAGATTTTGCAAATAAAGCAATAGAAAATAATAAATAGATATTTTGCTATGAAAAGGGTCTATCAGTTTTGATAGCCCTTTTTTACGCATGAATGAAACTATTGCTTACGACTAAATAAAATACACTTAATCACGCTAAGTTATTGTATTTTTAATATGTTTAACAATTATGTGATTAATTGCGTATAATAATCTGTACAAGTAATTTAGGAGGGATAATATGCAAAGTGATTATAGACAGGTCAAACGAGTTTTATGGTTAATATTACTTGCAAATTTCTTTGTTGCCTTATTAAAGATTGTAGTAGGTACAGCTATACGTAGTACAAGTATGACAGCTGATGGGTTTCATTCTATATCAGATACAGCATCAAATATATTAGGGATAATAGGTATTATATTAGCATCAAAACCAAGAGATAAAGACCATCCTTATGGACATAGTAAGTTTGAGGTGATATCGGGGTTATTTATAGGGGCAATGCTTTTATTTTTAGCTGGTAAAATTATTTTAGACGCATTAGCATCATTTAGAAATCCAGTTGTACCAAATATAACTATTGAAAGTTTAATAGCTTTACNNTATCAGTAATATCAATATTAATAAAAGAATATCAATATAGAATAACAATAAAAGTAGCTAATAAGATAAATTCACCAGCCTTGAAGGCTGATGCTTGGCATCATAGATCAG
>NZ_CP048741.1:1374938-1376244 GCF_018336475.1 Romboutsia sp. 13368 | reverse complement strand
ATTATAAATTGATACACTGTTAGAGAAAAATAAATAATAGATTTTATATTAAAAATAAAAATTGTATATTTATGATATAATAATATTAAATTAATTAATAAAGGGTGGTTTTGTGAAGATAAATAGATTAAATAAAGTTTTGACAAAAATGCGAGAAAATGATATACATCAAATGTTAGTATCTGATCCTAATGCTATATTTTATCTAACAGGAAAAATGATATCACCAGGGGAAAGATTATTAGCACTATATCTTAATACTAATGGGAATCATAAGTTATTTATAAATGAATTATTCCCAGTACACGAAGATTTAGGTGTTGAAAAAGTATGGTTTGATGATACTAAAGATGCAGTTAAAATAATATCTGAGTACATAGAAAAAGGAAAAACTGTAGGAGTAGATAAAAATTGGCCAGCTAGATTTTTATTACACCTTATGGATTTAAATCCTGATAGTAAATATGTTAATTCATCATTTATAGTAGATACATTAAGAATGTGTAAAGATGAAGAAGAAAAGAATCTTATGAGAAATGCATCACATATAAATGATTTAGCAATGGACAAGCTTCAAAATTTATTAACTAAAGAACTAAGTGAAAAAGAAATGGCTCAAAGCTTAGCGAGTATATATGAAGAATTAGGTGCAGATGGTTTCTCATTTCCTCCAATAATAGCTTACGGAGAAAATGGAGCAGATCCTCATGCTCATTGTGGCAAAGCTAAACCAAAAGAAGGAGATTGTGTAATACTTGATATAGGTTGTGTAAAAGATAACTATTGTTCAGATATGACAAGAACGGTATTTTATAAGAAAGCACCTAAAAAAGCGCAAGAAATATTTAATATAGTACTTGAAGCTAATAAGAGAGCAATAGCTATGGTAAAACCTGGGACTAGATTCTGCGATATAGATAATGCAGCTAGACAGTATATAACTGAAAAAGGATATGGAAAATACTTCACTCATAGAACAGGGCATTCTATAGGAATTGAAACTCATGATATGGGAGATGTATCATCTATAAATACAGATACTTTAAAACCAGGAATGATATTTTCAGTAGAACCAGGCATATATTTACCAGGAGAGTTTGGGGTAAGAATAGAAGATTTAGTTTTAGTTACAGAAGATGGTCATGAAATACTTAATAAACATACTAAAGAATTAAATATAATAGGATAAATAAACTATAAACCTTGAGTAAATTAATTAAAAATTTACTTAAGGTTTTATTTAATTAATTAAATATGCTTGTGTTAAATAAAGTATATAATTTATATAAATTATAAGAAAATAAAA
>NZ_CP048741.1:1371978-1373861 GCF_018336475.1 Romboutsia sp. 13368 | reverse complement strand
ATTATATATGTATTAATTATTATGGTATAATACAAAAGCGAAAAAATAAAACAGCTAAGGAGAAATTATGGACAAGAATAAAATGAAAAAGATATTATTTATAAACTTTATAACAATGGCCACATTTAATATGGCACATCCAGTAACTCCATCTCTTATAAATGCATTAAGTATGCCAACATATATGTTTGGTATACTATATTCAACAATGTCAATAGCTCACTTTGTAATGTCTCCTATATGGGGAGCAATGTCTGACCAAAAAGGAAGAAAAAGATTTTTAGTTATTGGTGTTATTGGTTATGGATTTAGCCAACTAGGGTTTGGATTTATAGGAAGTACACCACTTATACTTTTATTTAGAATAACAGGTGGTGCAATGTCAGTGGCATTTATAACTACATGTATAGCATATGTAAGTGATATATCTTCAAAAGAAGAAAGAACAAAATATATGTCATACCATACAGCTACAACATCTATAGCTAGTTCTGCTGGAGCTTTATTAGGAGGATTCTGTGGAGGCTATGGATATAAACTTGCATTTTTAGTGCAGTTTATACTATGCTTGGTAGTTGCAGGAATAATATACTTTATGGTAGATGAAACTATTGATAAAAAAGAAGGTAAAATAGAAATTTATACAAAGCATCTTAAAAAAGGAAATAAAGGTACTAAATTAAATCCTATGTTAGGTACAATGATGATAGTTATGACATTAATAAGTATAGCAGCAACTTCATATAGCTCAACAATAAATTATTATGTGGAATCAGTTCTTAACATGCCGACGATGGTAAATGGTATAGTTATGGCTATTGCAGGAGTTATAGCTTTAATTATGAATGTATGGTTAAATCCTTATTTAAGTAAAAAGTTTAATGAAAATTATACTTTAGTAGTTACTTGCGTAATAGCAGGTATAAGTATGGTAGTTGCTTCACTATTTAACAACATAATACTTAGCTTTATATTTATAATGATATTTGTTGGAAGTAGTGCTTTAGTTACGCCAATACAGCAAAGTATAGTATCAAAACTTGCTAAGGATAATTATGGAGAGATAATGGGAATACAAGGTTCTTACAAGGCTATTGGTATGATTGTAGGTTCTTTAGCTTCTGGATTTATATTTGATATAGGAAATAAGTTACCGTTTATATTAAGTGGAATATGTTGTTTAATAGTATGTGTTTTGGTATATAGAGTTTCATTTAAAGAAAAAATTGAAAAACTTAGTGCATAGGTAAAAGGGACTATCTCAAAATTGAGGTTAGTCCCTTTTCTTATTTTTTAGAAATATAATAACTATTCTTAACACTTATAAAATAAATACATTGTATAATATAATATCATTTTGAAACTAATATAGATAAGAAAAGTATAWATTAACTTAAATTATTATATGTAGGATAAATTTATAATCTCATTTTAACATGAGGTATACCAACCTCATCATAGACAGGAGAAATTTCTTTAAAACCTATAGATTCATATAATCCCTTGATATAAGTTTGAGCAGATAAAGTTATATGTTGTTCATGAAGATTGTACATTATAAAGTCTACACAAGATTTCATCATACTTTTAGCAAGGCCTTCACCCCTATGAGAAGGAAGTACTAATACACGACCTATTGATGTATCATCATAAGGACTATGGGACTTTGGAATAATTCTAGCATAAGCAACTATTTTTCCATTCTCTTCTTTAAAAACATGAAAACTWTCTTTATCTACATCATCAAAATCATTCTCACTAGTTATTTTTTGTTCACAAGCAAAAACCTCATATCTAGCTTTAGCTATTTCATACATATTATCTACACTTAAATCATTAAAATGTTTTATTTTAAACATACTACAACCCCTTTATTAATTTTT
>NZ_CP048741.1:1370559-1371589 GCF_018336475.1 Romboutsia sp. 13368 | reverse complement strand
TATACATATAGGAGATAATAAATGAATAATACTAAAAAATTAACAACTGCATCTATGATGTCATCTTTATTTGTGGTATGTACAATAGCTTTAGTTTCAAGTGGAATAGGATATACTTTTTACTTAGATTTTATAGTTCCTGTATTTTTTACAATGATTTGTTTAAAATGTGATTTGAAATATAGTGTATTATCAGGAGTAACAAGCCTTATTATTATAGGATTAATTCTTGGAAATCTAGGTACAGCTATATGGGCAACTCAGAGTGTAGTACTTGGAATACTTTGTGGAACACTTTTAAATAAAGATACTACGATCAAGGATGATTTAGTATATGGGTCTATAATATCAGTACTTTTTATGGTACTTATAGATATATATGCATCTAATTTAATTGGATATAGCTTTATGAAAGAGTTTCAAGGATACATAAAATACTTTAAAAACAAAGAATTTGCAAATACTATATACTATATGTTTATAGCACTTTATCCATTTGGATCAATGTTTAGTATATATTTTTTAGCTTTAATATTTGCAAAAAAATTAAATATACTTAGTGGAAACTCTAAGAAAAAGTATAAGATAATAAAAAACTTTAGAAACTATTCAAGATTTATATCTTGTTCAAAAAATGTATTTTATGCTTGTAGTTTATACTTTATAGCAGCACAAATATTAAAATTTATTAATTTTAATATAAGTAGTGTATACTTAAAAACTATATTTATAAGTGTAAAGTATTTATGTGGGTATTTTATTATATCAGATGGGTATACTGTAATACAAAATTATATAATGTCTAAATATAAAAAAATAGCTTATGCAAGATATTTATCATTACTAACCATTATATCTTTAGTATTAGTATTTAATATATCTGTACTAGCTATAATAGTATTAAATATTATATTAGATAAAAAAATAAGTATAAGACTTCAACAAGTAGATATAGTAAATAGATTAGTTAACCAATAAGATATTACAATATTAACTATGTTTAAATTATTTATTTATAAATTTAAAGTAA
>NZ_CP048741.1:1370353-1370471 GCF_018336475.1 Romboutsia sp. 13368 | reverse complement strand
ATAGAAAGACCGATAGCTCATAGAGGGTTATTTAATAGTACTTATCCAGAAAATTCATTAGGTGCATTTGAAAATGCAGTTAAAAATAACTATGGAATAGAATTAGATGTGCAGTTTA
>NZ_CP048741.1:1369454-1369768 GCF_018336475.1 Romboutsia sp. 13368 | reverse complement strand
ATAAATTTAAAGTAAGTTTTTATAGGTTGACAAATTTTAAAAATAATAATATATTAATATTAACATTTAATAACAAAAGCTATGACAAGAATAAGTAAAATTAATGTAGTCTTTCAGAGAGTTTCCGGTTGGTGAAAGGAAATAGATAAGTTAATTTGAATACATCTTTGAGCAGTAATCCCCAAAGATAACAACTAGTAGGGATTAACGTAGTGGCACACGTTATAGTGCTAAAGTATAACCAGATTTGGCGTACTTACTAAGGTCAATATTGTGAGATATTGATAAATTAAGGTGGTAACACGTAAGCAATG
>NZ_CP048741.1:1367100-1369448 GCF_018336475.1 Romboutsia sp. 13368 | reverse complement strand
AATTTTTAAGATTTTGTATTTAAATATAAATAAATTCAAGAATATAAAAGGAGAATACTTAAATGACTATGACTGTATATGATGAATTAGTTGCTAGAGGATTAGTTGCTCAAGTAACTGATGAAGATGAGTTAAAAGAACTTATAAATGCAGGTAAAGCAAAGTTTTACATAGGATTTGATGCTACTGCAGATAGTTTACACGTTGGTCACTTCATGACTTTATGCTTAATGAAGAGATTACAAATGGCAGGAAATAAGCCAATAGCACTTGTTGGTGGTGGAACAACTATGATAGGTGACCCATCAGGAAGAACTGATATGAGACAAATGATGACTCCAGAGCAAATAAACTACAACTGTGAATGTTTCAAAAAGCAAATGAGTAAATTCATAGACTTTGGAGAAGATAAAGCTTTATTAGTTAACAATGCTGATTGGTTATTAGATTTAAACTATGTTGAGTTATTAAGAGAAGTTGGAGCTCAATTTAGTGTTAACAGAATGCTTACTGCTGAATGTTACAAAAACAGAATGGAAAGAGGACTTAGCTTCTTAGAGTTCAACTACATGATAATGCAAGCTTATGACTTCTATCACTTATATGAAAAGTACGGATGTCAAATGCAATTAGGTGGAAATGACCAATGGAGTAACATGCTTGCTGGTACTGACTTAATAAGACGTAAATTAGGTGAAAATGCATATGCAATGACTATAACTTTACTTCTTAACTCAGAAGGAAATAAAATGGGTAAAACTGCAAATGGTGCAGTATGGTTAGACCCTAACAAAACATCTCCATTTGAATTCTATCAATACTGGAGAAACGTTGCAGATGCAGACGTATTTAAATGTATGCGTATGTTAACATTCTTATCACTTGAAGAAATAGAAGAAATAGAAAAGTGGGAAGGAAATAGAATAAACGAAGCTAAAGAAGTATTAGCATTTGAATTAACTAAGCTTGTTCATAGTGAAGAAGAAGCTATAAAAGCACAAGAAAGTTCAAGAGCTTTATTCTCAGGAGCAGCTCATGCTGATATGCCTACAACTGAAATAGAAGAAGCAGATTTAACTGATGGATCTATAGATTTAATATCTTTATTAGTTAAAGCAGAGCTTGCTCCAACTAGATCTGAAGCTAGAAGAAACATAGAACAAGGTGGAGTAACTGTAGATGGTGAAAARGTAACTGATGTAAAAGCTACATTCACTAAAGACGCTTTAGCTGGTGAAGGTATGGTTATAAAGCGTGGAAAGAAGAAATTCAAGAGAGTGATTTTAAAATAATATTTATTTAAAATAAGGATATACAAGTGCTAGGAGTTTATTTTTCATAATAAACTTAAGCATAGGTATATCCTTTATTATGTTATAATTTAAAATGAAAATAGGAAAACTAAATCTTAGACAATAACTAATTGTTAAAAGGAGTAAATGGGAATGAAACATTGTTTAAAAGATATAGATAGTATGATATTTGATTTAGATGGAACACTGTGGGATGCAACAGAGGAAATTGCAAAATCATGGAGCTCAATTTTACCAAAGTATAATACTGGTAAAAATGAAATAACTAAAGACGAACTAAAAGGATACATGGGACTTCCATTAGATGAAATTATAGAGCAAATGTTTAAAGACATGGATAAAAAAGAAGCAAAAGCTCTTGTTAAAGAATGTTGTGAATTTCAAAATGAGTATTTAAAAAATAATGGTGCAACTTTATACGACAAAATAGAAGATACATTAAAAGAGTTATGTAAAAGATATAAACTATTTATAGTTAGTAACTGCGAAGATGGATACATAGAATCTTTTCTAGAGTTTTATAACTTTGATAAGTACTTTGATGACTTTGAATGTCCGGGAAGAAGTAATTTACTAAAAGCAGAAAATATAGGTCTTGTAATAAAAAGAAATAATTTAAAAAATCCTATATATGTTGGTGATACTCATATGGACTCTGAAGCTGCTAAAAAGGCTGGTATACCATTTGTGTTTGCCAATTATGGATTTGGAAATACAAAACAATATGAATGTAAAATTGAAAAATTTGAAGATTTATTAAATTTATAATAGTTCTAATAAAAAAGATGGTTAATAACCATCTTTTTTATAACCAACTTTTTATTAAAAACTCTGCAATATTTTCATAAGGAACTTTTTCTGATTTTAATAATCCTTGAACTACAAGTCCATCAACTATAGAAACTAATAAAAATGAAAGAGCTTCAGCATCTTTATCATCTTTTATAGTTTTAGAAATTTCTTTCTTTAGAGTATTTCTCCACTCTAAATACTTAACCTTAATTGATTCTCTTAAAGTATCATTTTCAGTTATAG
>NZ_CP048741.1:1366648-1367092 GCF_018336475.1 Romboutsia sp. 13368 | reverse complement strand
TATATAGTCATCTTATTTTTATATAAGGATAAAAGTTATAACAATATNGGGGGAATTTAAAATGATAGAAAAAAAATGGTGGCATAATTCTGTGGTATACCAAATATATCCAAGAAGCTTTAATGATAGCAACAATGATGGTATCGGTGACTTAAAGGGAATAATAGAAAAACTTGATTATTTAAAAGAACTAGGAATAGATGTAATATGRTTATCACCGGTTTATAAATCACCAAATGATGACAATGGTTATGATATAAGTGATTATACCGATATAATGGATGAATTCGGAACTATGGAAGATATGGATAATCTTTTAAAAGAAGCAAATTCAAGTGGTATAAAAATATTAATGGACTTAGTTTTAAATCATACATCAGATGAGCATAAGTGGTTTAAAGAAGCAAAAACTGATAAAAAAAGTAAATATAGAGACTATTATAT
>NZ_CP048741.1:1366516-1366627 GCF_018336475.1 Romboutsia sp. 13368 | reverse complement strand
ACAGTACCAAATGAAATAAAATCATTATTCAGTGGAAGTGCATGGGAATTAGAGAAAAATGGTAATGAATATTATCTACATTTATTCTCTAAAAAACAACCAGATTTAAAC
>NZ_CP048741.1:1365476-1366509 GCF_018336475.1 Romboutsia sp. 13368 | reverse complement strand
TGAAGATATGAGAAATGAATTATATGATATGATAAATTTCTGGTTAGATAAAGGTGTTGGTGGATTTAGATTAGATGTTATAGACTTAATAGGAAAACAACCAGATAAAGGTATAACAGGAAATGGTCCTAAGCTTCATGAATATCTAAAGGAAATGAATTCTAAAACTTTTGGAAATAGAGATGTATTAACAGTAGGTGAAACTTGGGGAGCGACACCCGAGATTGCTAAACTTTATAGTAATCCTGATGAGAATGAGTTAAGTATRGTATTTCAATTTGAACATATAGGACTTGATGAAATACCAGGAAAAAGTAAATGGGATTTAGCACCTCTTAATTTTATAAAATTAAAAGAGGTATTTAATAAATGGCAAACAGAACTTAAACATGATGGGTGGAACAGTTTATTTTGGAACAATCATGACCTTCCAAGAATAGTATCAAGATGGGGAAATGATAGTAAAGAGTACAGGGTTTTAAGTGCCAAAATGTTAGCAACTATACTTCATATGCAAAAGGGAACTCCATATATATTCCAAGGTGAAGAAATAGGAATGACTAATGTTAAGTTTGATAATATAGATGATTATAGAGACATAGAATTACTTAATATGTACAAGGAAAGAAAGAGTGAAGGTTACAAAGAAGAAGATATAATGAAATCTATATATGTTAAAGGACGAGATAATGCAAGAACGCCTATGCAATGGGATGATAGTGTAAATGGTGGATTTAGTAAAGTAAAACCATGGCTAAAGGTTAATCCAAATTATGTAGATATAAATGTYAAAAATAATCTANAAGATGAARATTCAATATTTAATCACTACAAAAAACTAATACAAATTAGAAAGCAAAATGATGTTGTAGTATATGGTGATTTTAAATTATTAAATAAAGATCATAAGTCTATATTTTCTTATATAAGGGAATTAAATGATGAAAAGATATTAGTAGTAGCTAACTTCTATAGGAATACTGAAGAATTTGTATTGGATAAGTCTATAAAATATAATAGCTGTAAAATATTA
>NZ_CP048741.1:1362856-1364574 GCF_018336475.1 Romboutsia sp. 13368 | reverse complement strand
GATATCCACTTGAATTTTTAATACATTAAGCTACGTATATACGTTTAATTAATAACCATCTTTTTTATAACCAAYTTTTTACTAAAAACTCTGCAATATTTTCATAAGGAACTTTTTCTGATTTTAATAATCCTTGAACTACAAGTCCATCAACTATAGAAACTAATAAAAATGAAAGAGCTTCAGCATCTTTATCATCTTTTATAGTTTTAGAAATTTCTTTCTTTAGAGTATTTCTCCACTCTAAATACTTAACCTTAATTGATTCTCTTAAAGTATCATTTTCAGTTATAGCTTCACATAAAATATACATATGAATTCTTCCACGCCCCTCTATAGAAGCTATTTTTTCCATTATTAAATTTACCATATTTGAAGATTTATTATTACTTTCTATACCAGAAACACAGTCTATTACTGACTTTGTTATAGCCTCTAAATGAATATCTGCAATATCGGATATTAAATCATTTTTTGAAGAATAATGATAATATAGTGTACCCTTACTTATATCACAAGCCTTAGCTATATCTGCTAAAGAAGTATTTTTTATACCTTTTTTAGTTATTAAATTTGTTGCTGTTATTAAAATTGTTTCTTTCATATTATTTTGTTTCATACCAATACCATCCTAGAATTTAGTACTATTTCAAGTAAATTATAAGCATAGTAAATATCATTGTCAATTTATTATGCCAGATTACTAACTATATAATAGTTTATTATTGACTTTAATATAAAATGAGTATANNTAAAATGAGTATACAATATAATTAATAACCGGTCAAGTGGCCGACTGAATAAATAATATATGATATATGGAGTTGAATATATGAAAAATATAAAAATAGTAACAGATAGCTCTTGTGATTTAAATAAAGATATAGTAGATAGATATAATATAGAAATAGTGCCTCTTAATGTAGCTTTTGGGGATGATATTTATGTTGATGGTGAAATAGAAAAACCTGAATTTTATAAAATGATGGATGAGTCACCAGAATTACCAAAAACATCTTGTCCTTCTCCTGAGAAATTTATAAATAGTTATGAAGGTGAAGAAGATAATATAATAGTTATAACACTAGCTTCAAAATTATCTGGAACATATTCAACAGCAGTACTTGCTAAAAATTTATTTGAAGAGAAATATCCAAATAAAAATGTTGCAGTTATAGATACAGAAACAGGATCTATTGGACAAGGTCTTTTAGTTGCAAAAGCAGCACAATTAGCAGAAGAAGGTAAAAGTTTTGAAGAAATAGTAAAGACTATAGAATCTATAAAAAATGATGTAGTACTTTATGGAGCTTTAGATACTTTAGAAAATGCAATAAAAGGTGGAAGAGTAAATCCTTTAGCTGGAAAGCTTATAAATGCTTTAAACTTTAAAGTTATAGTAAAGGTTGCTAATGGAGAAGTTAAGCCTTGTGATAAAGCTAGAGGTGACAATAACTCTATGAAAAAGGTAGTTGAAAATGTATTAAACTCAATAGAGGGTAAAGAAGTTAAGTCTTTAGCTATAGCACATGCAAACTGTTTAGATAAAGCACTTAAAGTAAAAGAAATGATGTTAAAAAATAATGAATTTGAAAATATTACAATATCAGATATAGGATCAGTTATGGGTACGTATACATCAAAGGGTGCAGTATTAATAAGTGTATTATAGAAAATAGGTTAGTATTAGCTAACCTATTTTTTATATTTRATAAATT
>NZ_CP048741.1:1361754-1362598 GCF_018336475.1 Romboutsia sp. 13368 | reverse complement strand
AGGAAAAGGAGGTAAAAAATTAGTATGGAATCTGATTCCCATAGGCACTTAAATCAACCGATATTAATATCTTTACTAACAACTCAAAAGAAAATAACTTCAATCTTATCAACCATACTCAAATCAATTATAAAACCGTACACACTTTTAAAATCTAAAATATCAAAAATAGAAAGTAATGAAGTATCTGAAGAGTATATAAAATCACTAATAAGCAAATCTGAAGAAGAAGGCATAATACAGACCTATGAAAAAAATATGATAGAAGGTATCTTTAAATTTAATGATACAAGAGCAAAAGATATTATGACATCTAGAAGAGATACATTTTCAATAAACATAAACGATGATATAAAAGAAAATATAGATAAACTTTTAAATTCTAACTTTTCAAGAATACCTTTATATGAAGAAACTATCGATAATATAGTAGGAATAGTTCATGTTAGAGATATACTTATACAAGCAAATGAAAGAGGATTTGAAAATATCAATTTAAAAGAAATCATGCACAAACCATATTTTGTTCCAAATAGTAAAAGAATCAATGAATTATTTAAAACTTTACAAAATGAAAAAGTACACATGGCTATACTTATTGATGAGTATGGAGGATTTTGTGGAATAGTTACAATGGAAGATTTACTAGAAGAAATTGTAGGTAATATCGAAGATGAGTATGATAAGGAAGAAAACAATATAGTAAAAATTAATGATGACTTTATAGTAGATTGTAGTATAGAATTAGATGAGTTTAATGAAAAATTTAGTTTAAACCTAGAAGAAGGCGAGTATAACACTTTAAATGGATATATAATAAATAAAATAGGTWAKMGTTAGATCG
>NZ_CP048741.1:1357279-1361744 GCF_018336475.1 Romboutsia sp. 13368 | reverse complement strand
TCTTGTATATACTACTCCATCAAAAAATGCATTTTTAACAGCTGTAAATGTTGTTATTGTTCCATTTATAGGATTTTTTATATATAGACAAAAGTTAGTATAGAAGCTATAGATGAGGATTAAAATGGATAAAAAATATAAAGTGTATCTTAAAATGATTAGTAGACTTTTATACATTATCTAAATTGTTTTAAGGTACATTTTTTATATGCAACTATATTATAAGATAGATAATTTATATATGAATATAAATTTCATTTACATAAAGCTAAGAATTTGATAAACTATAATTAGTTAGATATCTAATGATTAGATAACTAATTAATTTGAAATGGAGTGATGACAATGTCAAATAATCATATAAGAGGTAATACACTACATGGTAGTTTAATTAGATTAAATAAAATTCACAGAAAAATGGCTAAAAGAGAATTTCAAAAAGTAGATTTAACAGAAGGAAAACCAAAGTTATTAGATTATATAATTAATAATCCTGGTTGTAGTCAAAGAGAAATTGCTACTTGCTGTAAAATTGAACCTGCTACAGCTACAAGTATATTATCATCTATGGAAAAAGAAGAGCTTATATATAGAGAAAGAAATCCAAAGGACAAAAGAATATTAAATGTATTTTTAACAGAAAAAGGAATAGAAGCTCAGAAAAATGTTGAAAAAATATTTTTAGAACTAGATGAAATGTGCTTTGATGGCTTTTCAAAAGAAGAAAGAATTGATGCAATAAATACTTTAAATAGATTGTATGAAAACTTATTAAAAAWTAAAAAATAAAATAGAATAATTAAATAAAAAGGAGGAGATATATTTTGATAAAACTTTTTAGATACTTAAAAGGATCTGCAGTTTTATGTGCAATACTTGCCCCACTAGCAATGTGTTTAGAAGTAGCAATGGATTTACTTCAGCCAACKCTAYTATCTAAAATAATAGATGTAGGTGTGGCAAATGGGGATTTAAACTATGTACTTCACATTGGTTTACAAATGATTATTGCAGCGGTATTAGGTTTAATAGGAGGGGCTGCATGTTCATTTTTTGCATCAGCTGCGTCTATGAACTTAGGTCAGGAATTAAGACAAGGTTTATTTGATAAAATACAAACATTATCATTTATAGAGTTAGATAAACTTAAAACTTCATCATTAATAACAAGACTTACAAATGATGTAACTCAAGTACAAATGATGACTAATATGGCACTTAGAGGAATGATAAGATCACCTCTTCTTGCAATTGGTGGATTAATTATGGCATATACACTTAGCCCTAAATTATCTACGGTACTTTTAGTAGCAATACCTATTATAGCAGTTGCTATGGTATTTATATTAAARAAATCATTCCCAYTATTTACTAAGGTTCAACAAAAAATTGATAATGTAAATACTGTAATGAGAGAAAGTATACTGGGAGTTAAAGTAATAAAAGCATTTGCAATAGAAAAAACTCAAAATGCTAGATTTAAAAAAGAAAACGAAGAACTTATGAATACTAGTATTAAGTCTCAAAATAGAAACTTAATATTATGGCCTATGGCTACTTTAATAATGAACTTGTCAGTTGTTGCTGTATTATGGTTTGGTGGYAATATGGTAAATACAGGAGATTTAGAAATAGGTAAGATTGTTGCATTTATAAATTACTTACTTCAAATAATGAGTTCGGTAGTTATGGTTATTGGAATAATTATAAGTTATTCAAGAGCTAAGGCATCTGCTACTAGAATAAATGAGGTATTTGAAACTGAAACTAGTATAAAAGATAAAGAAGAAACTAAGAGTGTAGATAACTTTGATATTGAATTTAAAGATGTATCATTTAGATATAATGAACACAGTGAATATGTATTAGAAAATATATCTTTCACTGCTAAGCAAGGAGAAACTATAGGAATTATAGGATCAACTGGTTGTGGAAAGAGTTCATTTGTAAATTTAATACCAAGATTATATGATGTAACTAAAGGTGAAATTTTAATTGGTAAAACTAATATAAAAGATATCAGTTTAAGTCAACTTAGAGAAAATATAGGGATAGTACTTCAAGAAAATATATTATTTAGTGGAACTATTGAAAGTAACATTAAATTTGGTAACGAAAATGCATCTAAAGATATGATAATTGATAGTGCAGTTAATGCTCAAGCTTATGAATTTATTAATAATAAAGAAGATAAATTTAATAGTGAAGTAGAACAAAGAGCTAAGAATTTATCTGGAGGACAAAAACAACGTCTTTCTATTGCTAGAACATTAATAAGAAATCCAAAGATATTTATAATGGATGATTCATCAAGTGCATTAGATATGGCAACAGAAGCAAAACTTCAAAATTCTATAAAAGAAACTATGAAAGATTCTACTGTAATAGTTATAGCACAGAGAATATCTGGTGTTATGGATGCAGATAAGATAATAGTAATGGATGATGGGAAAATAGCTAATGTAGGAACACATAAAGAATTACTAAAAGAAAGTGAAATATACAGAAGTATAGCTGTATCACAATTAGGTGAGGAGGTGCTTGAGATTGTCAGCTAAATCAGTACCGCAAATGAATATAAGAAGAGGACCAGGAATTGCTTTTGAAAAAAGTAATGAAAAATTAAATAATCCTAAAGAAACAACTTTTAGAATATTAAAATATATAGGAAATAAAAAAGTATCTCTTTTACTTATCTTTGTATTTTGTGTAATGACTACATTAATAAGTATAATGGGTACAAAATTAAATGGAGAAATAGTAGATAAGTATATATCAGTAGGAGATATAAGTGGTTTATTTAGAATATGTATAGTACTTATATTTATGTATCTAGTGGCAACACTATCTACATTTGTACAAAATAGACTAATGGTAAGTATAGCTCAAAATACTTCAGCAGAAATAAGAAAAGATTTATATGAAAAAATGCAACACCTACCATTAAAATATTTTGATACTCACTCAAGTGGAGATTTAATGAGTAGACTTACAAATGATATAGATAATATAAATATGACTTTATCACAAAGTATAACTCAATTAATTTCAGGAACTATAAATATAGTTGGTATGCTTATAGCAATGCTTATGCTAAATAAAACATTGACTATAATAGGTTTAATTACAACACCTATTACAATACTTGCAACTAGAAGTTTAATAAAATATACTCAACCAATATTTATTAAAAAGCAAAGTTGTTTAGGTGAGCTTAATGGATATATAGAGGAAATGGTTTCAGGGCAAAAGGCTGTTTTATTATTTTCTCAAGAAGAAAAAGTAAAAAAAGAGTTTAGTGAAATAAATAAAAAGATAACTAAAAACTCAATACTAGCAGAAGCTATATCAGGATGTATGGGACCTATAAACAACTTTATAAATAACTTAACATATTTAATATTAGCTATTTCTGGAGGTATATTCCTTTTAAAAGGTATGGATATAACTGTTGGGGTAATATTCTCGATAATATTATATATGAGAAACTTTAACCAACCAATAAACCAAATACTTAATATATCTAACTCATTACAAGGAGCACTTGCAGGAGCAGAAAGAGTATTTGAAGTAATGGATGAAGAAGCAGAAGTAGATAATAAAGATGCTATAGATGTAGAAAAGTTAGATGGTGAAGTTAAGTTAGAAAATGTTGATTTCTCTTATAATGAAAGTAAGAAAATTTTAAATAAAATAAATTTAACTGCACATAAAGGTCAAACTATAGCAATAGTAGGTCCAACAGGTTCTGGTAAAACTACTATAATAAACTTATTAAATAAGTTTTATCACATAGATAGTGGAGCTATAACTATAGATGGTGTAAATATAGATAATATAACTATGGAAAGTTTAAGAAAATCAGTTGCTGTAGTATTACAAGATACTTATTTATTCTCAATAAGTATAAGAGAAAATTTAAGATATGGAAATTTAAATGCAACTGATGAAGAAATTATAAAGGCAGCAAAACTTGCAAATGCACATCACTTTATTATGCAACTAGAAGATGGATACGACACAGTGCTTAGTGATAATGGAAGTAACTTATCACAAGGGCAAAGACAATTATTAGCAATAGCAAGAGCAATACTTTCTAAATCATCAATACTTATACTTGATGAGGCAACTTCATCTATAGATACTAGAACAGAAGTACACATACAAAATGCTATGGTTAATTTAATGGAAGGTAAAACTACATTTATAATAGCTCATAGATTAAGTACTATAAAAAATGCAGATGTAATTTTAGCTGTAAAAGATGGAGAAATAATTGAAAAAGGAACTCATGATGAACTTCTAGAGTCTAAAGGATTCTATGCAAATCTTTATAATAGTCAATTTAGAAGTGGACTTAGTATATAAGGAATAATTCCCATTAATAATGGGAATTATTTTTTTATATGAAATATTTTATATTTAATTTAACCATATATTTACAACATATTTAATTTTAATTTTA
>NZ_CP048741.1:1356424-1357272 GCF_018336475.1 Romboutsia sp. 13368 | reverse complement strand
TGGAATTTATTGTTTAAAGCTAATTTTAACGGGTATATATAAAAAGAATAAAGTTAAATTATTAAAATTAGCTACGTTTAAAATTACTTATTAGGAGGAAAACGATATGAAAAAATTCGTATGTGTAGTATGTGGATATATACATGAAGGAGAAACTGCTCCAGAAGTATGTCCAGTATGTAAAGTAGGAGCTGACAAGTTCGAAGAAATGAAAGGTGAAATGAAGTGGGCTGACGAGCACAGAATAGGTGTAGCAGCTGGTGTAGACGAAGAAGTATTAGAAGGATTAAGAGCTAACTTCGTTGGAGAATGTACAGAAGTAGGAATGTACTTAGCAATGAGTAGACAAGCAGATAGAGAAGGATACCCAGAAGTAGCAGAAGCTTACAAGAGAATAGCATTTGAAGAAGCAGAACATGCAGCTAAATTTGCTGAATTATTAGGAGAAGTTGTAGTAGCAGATACTCAAGCTAACTTAAAAGCAAGAGTAGAAGCTGAATACGGAGCAACAGAAGGAAAATTAAAAATAGCTAAGAGAGCTAAAGAATTAGGATTAGATGCAATACATGATACAGTTCATGAAATGTGTAAAGATGAAGCTAGACATGGTAAAGCATTCTTAGGATTATTAGAAAGACATTTCAGAAAATAATAATATAGTTTAAGAGTCATTTTTTATATAAATAACCCTTATACAGTAAAAATAATTTTACTGTGTAGGGGTTTCTTTGTGTACAATCTAAATATTTTATACATATTAATATGTACTTATATTACTTGGAAATATATTATAAATTGTAAATTATTATAATATAAGATGTATATTTATAAAAGCATAGTTTATCTTA
>NZ_CP048741.1:1354655-1354851 GCF_018336475.1 Romboutsia sp. 13368 | reverse complement strand
CCACTTTCATCTATATATTCTATAACTGATTTACATTTATCTAAATCAATATTTAATGTACAGTATTTATCATCTTTCTTCCAAGTAAGTTTAATTTCATTTTCTTCAGCATTTTCTATAACAAACTCACCATTAAATGAAGGATAATCATTTCTAAAATCTATAAGTTYAAGTAACCTYTGAACAACTACTTTTT
>NZ_CP048741.1:1354360-1354459 GCF_018336475.1 Romboutsia sp. 13368 | reverse complement strand
ATAAGAACATCTTATTTGATGAACATCAAATCCATCTTTATTTTTATGAGTATCAGAGTATATTAAACTTAAGTTAGAGCCTCTTTCAACGCAAACATC
>NZ_CP048741.1:1354241-1354337 GCF_018336475.1 Romboutsia sp. 13368 | reverse complement strand
TTTCAACTAAATCATCTAAGTCAGGCTTAACTGGTATACCATCATGACAATCTAGCATAGTAAATTGTTTATGAGGACGAACCTTTAAGTATTCAT
>NZ_CP048741.1:1354010-1354170 GCF_018336475.1 Romboutsia sp. 13368 | reverse complement strand
CTACCATGTTCAGCTAATTTAAATTGTGTTGTATAGTGTGCATGTACTTCAGGTAATAACTCTATTCCTAAGGAAGTAGCTAACTCAGTAATCCAATCTAAAAACTTATAAATTTCTGGCTCAACAAAAAAACAACTTGTACCTAATTTTTTTACTACAT
>NZ_CP048741.1:1353705-1353973 GCF_018336475.1 Romboutsia sp. 13368 | reverse complement strand
CTTGCTAAAATTAGTTAAGAAATCTATAAGTAATTGTTTAACTTCTGGAGAATTAATATCCAAGTCTATTTGTTCTGATGGATTTTCCTTTCCAAAGGTAGTCCATACATTTTCTTGTTGCCCAGTATTTTCTATTTCAAAAGTAGAGTATGGAGTCGTTCTACGTAAAAACATCTTAGATATATCTTCTTGAACTGGTTTTCCATCGCTCCATATTTTATCTAGTGTAAGAAATAAATTAGCATATTTAGATTTTCTACCATACTTT
>NZ_CP048741.1:1353407-1353632 GCF_018336475.1 Romboutsia sp. 13368 | reverse complement strand
TACCTATTTTTTTTATATCTTCCCATGTACCAAATTTAGGTTCGATTTCAAAATATGTAAGTGGTGCAAATYCTCTATCGCCTGATGATGGGAATGGAGGAAGTATGTGAATACCACCCTTAAATGTATTTGGAAAATATTTTGTAAGTACTTGATCGAGTGTTTTTAAATCCCCACCTAGAGAGTCTGGATAAGTTATAAGTTGAACTTGATTTTTTACTGCCA
>NZ_CP048741.1:1353088-1353339 GCF_018336475.1 Romboutsia sp. 13368 | reverse complement strand
ATTGCACCTACATGTTTAAGCTTAAAAGCACTTGTTGCAAATCCAAGATTTAAARAATCCTTTAAAGAGTATGATTTTATTAATCCTGTATAAAAACCTGACCAAAATGCATCTCCAGCTCCTGTAGTATCAACTATTTCAGTAGCTAGAGTTTCAAATTTAAAAGTTTCATGTCCGTTAGTTACAATAGCTCCATCTTTTCCAAGAGTCATTATTACTAGTTTTGCTCCTAAATCTATAAACTTTTTAAC
>NZ_CP048741.1:1352718-1352982 GCF_018336475.1 Romboutsia sp. 13368 | reverse complement strand
TGATTCTTTTCCCAAATCATTTCATGATAGTTTGGATCAAACCCTATAAGAATATTATTTTCTCTTGCCTTATCTATTACCTTTTCAATAGTTTGTCTTGAATTTTTCTGAGAAATAGGCCAACAAGAAAAATGTACTATTTTACAGTTTTTTAGTGCATATTCAATATTATCATCATACTCAAGGTTATAATCAGCCCCTCGATAAAATATTGGAACTGGTGTTGTTTTACTTTTAGATACAAGAACCATACTAGTAGAGTAA
>NZ_CP048741.1:1352424-1352606 GCF_018336475.1 Romboutsia sp. 13368 | reverse complement strand
ATTTTTTTATATTCATAGCAATATTAGCTGGTGATCCGCCAAAGTGCTTAGTATATTGACTACCATTAAAGTTATCATCGTAATCATTTGAAATCATATCTACTAATAATTCCCCAATAGTAAATACATCTATTTCCTTATTATTAAAGTTCAATGTGTTATCAAAAGAAAACATTTTATCC
>NZ_CP048741.1:1342807-1343418 GCF_018336475.1 Romboutsia sp. 13368 | reverse complement strand
CATTAATAAATTAATTAAAATAGACATTTAAATAAAAGGAGATAAATATGGCAGATTTTATAACGACATATTCAAAAATAGATTTTGCACCACTTGAACCTAAGAGTGAAGATATATCTATAGATGATATAGCACATTCACTTTCTCTTATGTGTAGAGCTAATGGTCATTTTAAAGAGTTTTATTCAGTTGGCCAACACTCTATATATTGTTGTGAGGAAGCTATGGAAAGAGGATATAGCAAAACTGTAGTACTAGCTTGTTTATTACATGATGCTAGTGAGGCATATTTAGCTGATATAACAAGACCAGTTAAGAAGAATTTACAAAATTATTTAGAAATAGAAGAAGTATTACAAAATACTATATATGAAAAATATATAGGAAGAACTTTAAGTGAAGAAGAGCAAGAATTAGTATCTTTAATTGACGATGCAATGCTTTACAATGAATTTGTTCATTATGCAGATAAAGAACTTGTAACAAAAGATACTAAGTTAGTAACAAAACCTGATTTTAAATTTATAGAGTTTTCAAAAATAGAATCTAAATACAAGGAACTATTTAACTCTTTAATTAATGAGTGTGTTAAAGAAAATATGGAAAGTAAT
>NZ_CP048741.1:1342025-1342776 GCF_018336475.1 Romboutsia sp. 13368 | reverse complement strand
ATTTTCTAAAAAAGACGATAAAAATAAAATAGAATTAAAAAGTGAATCTGAAAATGATGATAAAGAAAATGACGATATTCAAGATATAAAAAAAATGGGCGTACCAAATATGCCACAACAAACTAAAAAAGAAATACAATGCATAACAATAATAGGGGAAATAGAAGGACATTACATAGGGAATNAAAAATATAGGAGGAATAATAATATGAAAAAGTTTGTTTGTACAGTATGTGGATATATACATGAAGGAGAAAGAGCTCCAGAAGTATGTCCAGTATGTAAAGTTGGAGCTGATAAATTTGAAGAAATGCAAGGAGACCTAAAGTGGGCTGATGAACACAGAATAGGAGCAGCTCAAGGTATAGATGAAGAAATACTTGAAGGATTAAGAGCTAACTTTGTTGGAGAATGTACAGAAGTAGGAATGTACTTAGCAATGAGTAGACAAGCAGATAGAGAAGGATATCCAGAAGTAGCAGAAGCTTATCAAAGAATAGCATTTGAAGAAGCAGAACATGCAGCTAAATTTGCTGAATTATTAGGAGAAGTTGTAGTAGCAGATACTAAGAGAAACTTAGAAATGAGAGTTGAAGCTGAGTACGGAGCAACTGAAGGTAAATTAAAAATAGCTAAAAAAGCTAAAGAATTAGGACTTGATGCTATACATGATACAGTTCATGAAATGTGTAAAGATGAAGCTAGACATGGTAAAGCTTTCTTAGGCTTACTAGACAGACACTTTAATAAT
>NZ_CP048741.1:1335357-1342012 GCF_018336475.1 Romboutsia sp. 13368 | reverse complement strand
AGTACCCCAAACATCTAAGGCATCATCAAATAGTTTTCTCTCAAGTATTACACAGAAGAAACAAACTAAAGCACCTAAAATACCTACAAATATTGAAGCAAATGGTGTAATATATCCTGCAGCTGGAGTTATAGTTGCAAGACCAGCAACTGCTCCTACAATCATTTCTAAAAATGAAAAACTTTTGTGCTCTATATAATGAAGAATACTCCATGTAATCATACCAAATGCACTTGCAACAGCTGTATTTGTAAACACTATACTTGCAGTATCAGCTGCAGCTAATGAACCACCTGCATTAAATCCAAACCATCCAAATAGTAAAAGACCTGCACCTATTGCAACTAAAGCTAAGTTAAATGGTCCGTGTTGATTTTTAACTTTTCTACTTCCTAATACACGTAGGCCTCCTAAGCATCMAWAAATTAATATCATCCATAATATTAATACTTTTATCCATCCACTAATAGTAATTCTATTAGCAAAAGCTCCAGTCATTAAAGGGGCTGTAATTATGGCGAACATTAATTGATACATAWMCTATAATACCACCTATATCATCTCCAAATACCATACCAAAGCCGCCAAATATCCATAAAATTGTAACTACTCCTATTGCTATAAAGCATTGGAACATTATAGTTAAAGAATTTTTCTTTTCAACTAAACCTCCATAAAAGAATGCTAATCCTGGTGTCATGATTAAAACAAGAACTGTAGATATAATCATAAATGCGACGTCACCATGAATAATCATTTTATCACTCCATTTCATTTAATATTAAATATAAATAAATATAATTTATATTGATATGTTTTCACACTTTTTGTTTTTTATTACATNTTAAACAAATTTTATTATCTTATAAAAAGAAATGAAAAGTAAAAATTAAAACWAGAAATGAAAAGTAAAAATTAAAACTATTTTTGTTATTTATAATTAATTTAGTTAAAAAATAGTATAAAAATCTATAAGCTGGCAAATAATTAAGTTGTATAAATTTTATAAAAGGAGGCATTTATGAGACTTACACCTAAAGAAATTGAAAAATTAATGTTACATTGTGCAGGTGAATTAGCAAAAGACAGAAAAAATAGAGGAATAAAATTAAACTTTGTAGAGTCAACTGCACTTATATCATCAGAACTTTTAGAATTAGCAAGAGAAGGAAAGTCAGTTCCAGAGTTAATGAACTTAGGAACAAAAATCCTTACTAAAGATGATGTTATGGAAGGTGTTGCTGAAGTTTTACATGAAGTTCAAATCGAAGCAACATTCCCAGATGGAACTAAATTAGTAACTGTACACAATCCAATTCAATAAAAGAGGTGAAAATTATGGTACCAGGAGAAATAATACCAGCTAAAAGCGAAATAACTATAAATGAGGGTAAAAATACAACTACTTTAAAAGTTGCAAATAGTGGAGATAGAGCTATTCAAGTAGGATCTCACTATCATTTTTTTGAAGCTAATAAAGCATTAAACTTCGATAGAGAAAAAGCATATGGAATGCACTTAGATATAGCATCAGGAACATCTGTTAGATTTGAGCCAGGAGAAGAAAAAGAAGTAGATTTAGTAGCATTTGGCGGTACTCAAAGAGTATTTGGATTTAATGCTTTAACAGAAGGTCAAACAAATGATGCAACTATAAAAAAATCATTAGAAAATGCAAAAATAAAAGGATTTATTAAATAAGGTAGGTGATAAATATGAGTCAAAAAATAGAAGCAAATAAATATATATCAATGTATGGTCCAACTGTTGGAGATAAAGTAAGACTTGGAGACACAGATTTATTTATAGAAGTAGAAAAAGACTACACAGTTTACGGTGATGAATGTAAATTTGGTGGAGGAAAAAGTCTTAGAGATGGTATGGGACAATCAGCTACAGGAAGCAATAAAAATGGAGATTTAGACTTAGTAATAACTAACGCATTAATACTTGATTACTGGGGTATTGTAAAGGCTGATATAGGTATAAAAGATGGAAAAATAGTTGGAATAGGTAAAGCAGGAAACCCTGACACTATGGATGGAGTAGATCCTAATATGGTAGTTGGGGCAGGTACAGAAGCTCTTTCAGCAGAAGGTGCAATAGTTACAGCAGGTGGTATAGATACTCAYATACAYTTTATATCTCCACAACAAATACCTACAGCTTTATATAGTGGTGTAACAACTATGATAGGTGGTGGAGTAGGTCCATCTGATGGTACTAATGCTACTACATGTACTCCTGGTCCTTGGAATATGGAGAGAATGCTTGAAGCAGCAGAAGAATACCCAATAAACTTAGGATTCTTTGGTAAAGGTAACTGTTCAACAAAAGGTGCATTAAAAGAGCAAATATTAGCAGGAGCAGTTGGACTTAAAATACATGAGGACTGGGGAGCAACTCCAGCAGTAATAGATACTTGTTTAAGTGTAGCTGATGAATATGATGTTCAAGTTGCAATACACACAGATACATTAAACGAAGCTGGATATATAGAAGATACAATGGCGGCAATAGGTGGAAGAACTATACATACATTCCATACAGAAGGTGCAGGAGGAGGACATGCTCCAGACATAATAAAAGCAGCAGCATTTGAAAATGTATTACCAGCATCTACAAACCCAACTATGCCATTTACTGTAAATACAATAGATGAACATTTAGATATGTTAATGGTTTGTCACCACTTAAGTAAAAAAATAGAAGAAGACGTTGCATTTGCAGACTCAAGAATAAGACCAGAAACTATAGCAGCAGAAGATATACTTCATGATATGGGTGTATTTAGTATAATGAGTTCTGACTCTCAAGCTATGGGTAGAGTTGGAGAAGTTATAACTCGTACTTGGCAAACTGCTCATAAAATGAAATTACAACGTGGTCCATTAAAAGAAGAAACAGGWGATAATGATAACTTCAGAGCTAGAAGATATGTAGCAAAATATACTATAAATCCAGCTATAGCACAAGGTGTTTCTGATTATATAGGATCTGTTGAAGTTGGTAAATTTGCAGATTTAGTAGTATGGAATAATGCTTACTTTGGAATAAAACCAGAAATGATAATAAAAGGTGGTATGATAGCAGCTTCTAGAATGGGAGACCCTAATGCATCAATACCAACTCCACAACCTGTAATCTAYAGAGAAATGTTYGGAGCWCATGGRCAAGCTAAATAYAGAAATAATATAACATTTGTATCACAAGCAGCATATGACAATAAAGTAAATGAAAAATTAGGTCTTAAAAAGACTATATATCCAGTTAAAAACTGTAGAAATATAGGTAAAAAAGATATGATTTTAAATAATGCAACACCAGAAATAACAGTAAATCCTGAAACATATGAAGTTAAAGCAGACGGTGTTTTACTAAAATGTGAACCAGCAAAAGAATTGCCTTTAGCTCAAAGATATAATTTATTCTAAAAAGAAGGTAGATAAAAATGCTAGGAGTAGTTTTATTATACGTAGGTATAGTATTAATAAATAATGGTATTGCAAGACTTTCAAATATTGACAATAAATCAGCAGCAGTAATGAATATATTTACAGGTTTATTATCTATAACTATTAATATCATAACTATTGTACATGGAGACTTCCATACAATGGATGATATTGGAGACTTTTATTCAGCAGCTACAGGATTGTTATTTGGATTTACATACTTATTTGTAGCTGCAAATGGAATATTCAACTTAGATAATAGATTATATGGTTGGTATAGTTTATTCGTTGCAATTAACTCAGTACCGGCAGCTTATATAGAGTATTTTGTAAATGGCGACTGGAGAATGGCTATAATATGGATACTATGGGGTATTTTATGGCTAACAGGTTTTATAGAAAATGTATTAAAGAAACATCTAAGCTTCGTACCATATTTAGCAATATTTGAAGGTATAGTTACAGCTTGGATACCAGGCTTTATGATATTAACAAATTTATGGTAAATAGGAGCTTATATGTTAGTTGAAAAAGTAATTGGAAATATAAATGATGATAAATTTAAAAATAGTAAAGTTGACTATGTTGATATAGAATGGCATGAAGCATTTAAAAAACTTCACAAAAAAACTAGTCAAAGTGGAATAGAAGTAGGTATAAAATTAGATAATGATATATTAACTAAAGGTCTTCGTCAAGGTGATGTACTAGCTGTAAATGAAGATAGTATTATAGCAGTTAATATCCCTAAGGATAAGGCATTAGTTGTTAAAGTTGATGACATTCATCTAGTACCAAAGGTTTGCTATGAAATAGGTAACAGACATGCTACTTTATTTGAGGGAGATAGTCATAATGAATTTGTGACTATCTATAGTGAACCAATGAAAGAAATGTTAGAAAAAATAGGTGCTAATGTTACAGTAGAAGATGTTCAATTTGATTTTAACAAAAGTATATCATCATCTATAAATGCACATCATCATTAAAATTTTAATAAAGGGATATACACATGAAAAGTTCTATAGATAAAAATTTATTTATGTTATTTCAAATAAATGACTCTTTATTTCCAATAGGAGCATATAGTCATTCATATGGACTTGAAACATATATACAAAAGAAATTAGTTAATAATGTAGATACTGCATTTGAATATTTAAAGTGCAATCTAAAAGCTAATTTTTTATACAGTGAATTGTTGGCTATAAACTTATCCTATGAATATGCAGATAAAGGTCGTTTAGATAAATTAATGAGATTAGACAACATATTAAATGCAAGTAAATCACCTAAGGAAATAAGATTAGCAAGCCAAAAATTAGGCTCAAGATTTATAAAGACATTAATGAGTACTGATATTCAGTATAAAAATAATAATTTCATAGATTATGTAAATGAAAGTAAGGACAATTTACCTACTCATACTGTTGCATATGGTGTATTTAGTCAATCAGTAGGTATTGAAAGAAAAAAAGCGATAGAAGGATTTTTATACTCTTATACGTCGTCAACGATTACAAATTGTGTAAAAAGTATTCCTCTTAGCCAGACTCAAGGTCAGCAATTACTTTACAAATCTTATGATATATTTGAAGAAGTTATTAACAAACTAGATAAACTTACAATAGATGATTTATGCATCTCAACACCAGGATTTGACGTAAGGTGTATGCAACATGAAACTCTTTACTCAAGACTTTATATGTCTTAATTGAAAGGAAGTGATTACTATGTCATATGTAAAAATAGGTGTAGCAGGACCAGTAGGATCTGGAAAAACTGCTTTAATAGAAAAATTAGTAAGAGTAATGTCAAAGGATTATAGCATTGGTGTAATAACTAATGATATATATACAAAAGAAGATGCTGAGTTTTTACACAAAAACTCAATACTACCAATGGAAAGAATCGTTGGAGTTGAAACAGGAGGGTGTCCTCATACTGCTATTAGAGAAGATGCATCTATGAACTTAGAAGCAGTTGATGAATTAGCAAATAAATTTCCAGACCTTGATATAATATTTATAGAAAGTGGAGGAGATAACTTATCAGCAACATTTAGCCCAGAATTATCAGACGCTACAATATTTGTAATAGATGTGGCAGAAGGAGATAAGATACCTAGAAAAGGTGGACCAGGAATAACTCGTTCTGACCTATTAGTTATAAATAAAATTGACTTAGCTCCATATGTTGGAGCAGACCTTTCAGTTATGGAAAGAGATTCAAAGAAAATGAGAGATGATAAACCATTTATATTCACTAATATTAGAGAAATGGATGGAGTAAATGATGTTGTAGATTGGATAAAATCCAATGTATTACTAGAAGGGTTAAACCAATATGAGTAATAAATATGCAGAAATTTCAAAAGTAAAACTAAGAACTTTAAATAAAAATGGAAGAACTATACTTGATGATGTTTATTGTACATCTCCATTTAGAGTTGCTCCACCATTTTATAAAAGTGATGACTTTATAAAAGTTATAGTTATGTCATCTTCAGCAGGAACTTTAGAAGGTGATGTTCAAGAGTATGATATAACTTTAGGTGATAATACTAAGATGGAACTTACTTCACAGTCTTTTGAAAAAATACATACTATGATAGACGAAGAGGCAACTAGAGAYTGTRGTATATATATAGGGGAAAATAGCTTTYTWAGATATAAYWTRCTWCCTACAATTCCATTTAAAGACTCTGCATTTAAAAGTAACATAAATATAAAGCTTGAAGATTCATCATCTAAGCTAATATTTATGGATATCATAAATTGTGGTAGGGTAGCATATGGTGAAAAATTTAAATATAAATATTATAAATCATATGTAGATATTGAATGYGATAATAATCTTGTATATGTAGACAATACTAACTATAATCCAAGTGAKATGGATATAGAGAATTTTGGTATGTATGAAGGATACACTCATTTTGCTAATATGTTAATAGCAAATTTCACAAGCAATGACGAAGTTTTACATACTATTAGAGGAATCTTAAAAAATAGNNNGGTTGAAGGAGGAGCTTCTTTAACTCAAAATGATGATATAAGTATTAAAATATTTGGGTATAGCTCAGATAAATTAATTCAAGTTAGTGATAAGATAAGTAATTATTTAATGGAATTAGATTTAAATTAAATAATATAATTATATCTTTTAAACTAAATTATTAAAAAAGAAGRTTRTCCAAA
>NZ_CP048741.1:1334186-1334329 GCF_018336475.1 Romboutsia sp. 13368 | reverse complement strand
TAAATAAATAATAAATATAGATAAATTTCTCTTTTAACTAAGAGAAATTTTTTGGCTTTTATGGAAAATGTTTTCAAACTACTATATAAATATAAGGAAACACAAGGAGGGAAATAGATGATATATACAGTAACATTAAATCC
>NZ_CP048741.1:1333358-1334177 GCF_018336475.1 Romboutsia sp. 13368 | reverse complement strand
ATTTAAGATAGGGTATAGGCCTTGATATAAAGTGAATTTACTATAGACAAATTACAATAGAAATAGTTGTAATATATAGTAAATAAATGTAGTTTTGCTTTTTTTGTGACTTTATGAATAATTTACGTTATACTAAAAGTAACAAAACGGTAACAAAATGGAGGGACTATTATGAAAAAGAAACTAATGATGTCTACAGTTGCTATGACTGTAATGTTAGGCTTCAATACATTAGCCTTTGCCGATACAATAAATAACAACTTAGATGTACAAGTAATTAATGAAGAAGAATTAAATTATAATAATGGGTATGTAAATGCTGTAAATGTTAATTTYCGTAAAGGAGCATCAATAAATTCAGATATATATAAATTAGTACAAAAAAATACTTCTGTAACTATATTAGGTTATGAAGGAGATTGGACTAAAGTTAGTATAGACGATGAAGTAGGATATATTTATAGTACTTATGTAAGTGAAGGAGAGCCAACTAAAGAAAGTTTTAATTTAGAAAATGCTACACCTTTAGAAGTTAAAGCTACAGCTTATGCAGGAGATACAATAACATCTACGGGTACTGTTCCAAAAGCAGGATATACTATAGCAGTTGACCCAAGTGTAATACCTTATGGAACAAGAGTTTATATACCTGAATTTGACAAGGTATTTGTGGCAGAAGATTGTGGTAGTGCTATAAAAGGTAATAGAATAGATATATTTATGGAAAGTGAAGCAAAATGTAATGAGTGGGGAGTTAAAAATATTACTATCCACATATTACCATAATGACATATAAAAAATTAAATATTAAATAAAAAA
>NZ_CP048741.1:1332363-1333276 GCF_018336475.1 Romboutsia sp. 13368 | reverse complement strand
GTAAAACTAGTATCATAAATAGAGTATTTTACATTATATGCAAGATATTCCTATTACTCCAGGTCCAGAGTGAGAGCATATTACACACCCTATATTAACAGTATAGATATTTTTAGCATTAGTCTTATTTAATAAAGTCTTATTTAATGTTTCTAAATCCTCATCATTATCTGTATATCCAAGGAATATAGTCTTATCAGATAAATCATCTCCATACTTTTCAGTTAAACAATTTACTAAAGCAGAAAAAGTTTGTTTTTTACCTCTTACTTGTGCCTTTTGAACTACTAAACCATCATTGACAGTAAGTATCGGTTTTATATTAAGTAAGTTTCCTAAAGCTGCTTTAGTAGAAGATATTCTACCACCTCTTTTTAAATACTCTAAAGTATCAACAGAGAAGAAAACATCMACATTATTTTTAAGATTTTCTAGATTTTCAACTATTTCTTCTACAGATAGTCCTTTTTCAACCATTTCACAAGCTTTTATAACAAGAACTCCAGATCCTAAAGAAAGATTGAAAGTATCAAATATAGTTATCTTACTATCCATATCATTTTTAGCAAGTACAGCACTTTGATAAGTTCCAGAAGCTGCTGATGAACCTGATAGATATAAAACTTCATCATCCTTATATTTTTCAAAGAATTCTATAAACTGAGCATATGTAGCTTGAGAAGTTTTAGGTAAAGTTTCATTTTCTCTAAGTATTTTATAAAAATCTTTATTGCTTATATCAACACCATCTAAATACTCATTTTCATTAAATATAACTGTTAGTGGAATTATGTCTATATTATATTTCTCTATTATTTCAGTTGGTAAGTTTACTATACTATCGCATAATATTTTAATCATTTATATAAATCCTCCAAATACTTCAATTATTTAAATAATATTTATACTAGCA
>NZ_CP048741.1:1330926-1331737 GCF_018336475.1 Romboutsia sp. 13368 | reverse complement strand
GTAGCTTCACCTTGTATAGATGGAAGATTTTTAACTTCATCAACATCTGAAACTGTAAACAATGGAAAACAAAAGAATATTCCATATATGATGGGAAGTACAAGTCATGATATAGTTCCACCATTTGTTTTCTCAATGGCAAAAGAGTGGTGTAAAACACAAGCGTCTCAAGATAAGCAAGATAGTTACTGTTGGTTCTTTGACCGTATGCTTCCAGGGGATGACAATGGAGCATGGCATTCAAGTGACTTATGGTACTGGTTTGGAACATTAAAAAATTGTTGGAGACCATTTACTAAGCATGATGAAATGTTATCTGATAAAATGACAGATTATTTATGTAACTTCTCTAAATATGGAAATCCAAATGGAGAAAGCTTAGTAGAGTGGCTTCCTACAAATGATAATCAAGACAATGTACTTTGTTGGGGAGAAAATGAAATTCGTATGGATAGTGTAGATATGGATTATTTACATGAAATAATGAGAACTAATGTTGCTGTAGGTGAATAATTGATATATAAAAAGGTAGTAAATTTCAAATTTAAAAATAATACCTACAGAAAGTAGTGTATATGATTCAGTTTGGTCATATATAGTTCCAGTTGCAATACCTCTTTGTATGTATGTCATTGCCTTCTATATTATTATATATTTTCATATCCATCTACATTTATTATAGGTGAAGAGAGTTATGTTACTAATTATGTTCTAGGACAAATAGATAAAGATATTATGAAATATCTAATAGGAAAATAATATACAATTTTATTTATATAAACATATATTAGAATTTAAACTATTGAAAATA
>NZ_CP048741.1:1330373-1330890 GCF_018336475.1 Romboutsia sp. 13368 | reverse complement strand
ATATTACCAATGTAACTATAGTGGCTGATAATCTAGTAATGGCTATATACTTCTTTATTTGTATGTCAATCCCATYAATAGCATTTTTCAAAAATAAATTTGGAATGGCAACAGTAGAAGGCGAACAAGAAAGTAGCTCAACTAATTATTGGTCTAAGAAAGAAATTTCATTAAAAGATATCGCTATAGCTATTTCAATAGCTGTAACAGTATCAGCATTATCTAATGAAATAGCTATATTTATTAAATCAATAATACCTGAAACTAATGCACTTACTAGCATGATAAGAAGTATATTTGGAAATATGTATTTAATAATGACAACATTAATGTTAATAATAGCAACAGTATTTTCTAAGCAACTTGAAAGCATTAATGGTGCAGAAGAAATCGGAACATTTTTAATTTATATATTCTTTGTTACTTTAGGTGTGCCTGCTTCTATAAGTGAAATTATTAAAAATGGAGCTTTTATACTTGTATTCTGTGTATTAGCTGTTGCTATTCACTTAGCTGT
>NZ_CP048741.1:1327184-1330077 GCF_018336475.1 Romboutsia sp. 13368 | reverse complement strand
CGATCTAACGCTAGACCAATGATAAGAGAATTTATAATAAGTGAGGCTATGTATAACCTTAAAATACCTACAACTCGTAGTTTAGCAGTAGTTAAAACTGGTGAAAGGGTATATAGAGAAACTGTAAAAGAAGGTGCAGTACTAACTCGTATAGCTTCTAGTCATATTAGATTTGGAACTTTCCAATATATATCACAGTGGGGTAGTAAAGAACAGCTTAAAGCATTAGCAGATTATTCAATAAAAAGACATTATCCAAATATAAAAGATGATGAGAATAAATATATTAATTTCCTTAAAGAAGTAATAAAGGCACAGGCAAGTTTGGTTGCTAAATGGCAAACTGTTGGATTTATACATGGTGTTATGAATACTGATAATATGACAATTAGTGGTGAAACTATAGATTATGGTCCTTGTGCTTTTATGGATACTTATAACCCAGATACTGTATTTAGTTCGATAGATACTTCAGGACGTTATTCATATAAAAATCAACCAAAAATGCTAGGTTGGAATTTATGTAGATTTGCAGAAAGTTTATTACCTTTATTTAGTGAGAATCAAGAAGAAGCTGTAAATATAGCACAAGAAGCTATTTCTACTTACAATGATATATTTTATAATAATTGGATATCTATAATGAGAGCAAAACTTGGAATATTTAATGAAGAAGATTGTGATAGAGATATTATTGAAGATTTACTTAAAATGATGGAAAAATATAAAGAAGATTATACTAATACATTTGTTTCTTTAACTATTAATAAAAATATGGATAAGGGCATGTTTATTAGTGAAGAATTCAAAAACTGGTATGAAAACTATCAACAAAGACTTAAAAGACAAGAAAACTCAATTGAAGAAGTTCAAAAACTTATGAAAGAATCTAACCCTTATGTAATTCCAAGAAATCATAGAGTTGAAGAAGCAATAGAAGCTGCTGATAAAGGTGACCTTAGTGTTATGATGAAGCTTCTTGATATACTTTCAAAACCATATGAATACTCAAAAGAACAAGAAGAATATACTAAAGTTTCAAAATCTTTAGGTTGCTATAAAACATATTGTGGAACATAAAATATAATATATAATAAAAAAAGCAGGTTCCGATGCCTGCTTTTTTAAGGAGTATAAAAATAAAAATTAATTAGCATATTATGAGCAATACAATGAGGATTATATTTACATTATTAACTATATTTTTAATTTTATACATTTTAGCTTAAAAATTATAAATTTATATTAAAAATCTATGTCATACTTTTATTAAATTGAATATCTATAAATATAATAAGAATAATTCATATTAAAAATTTTATGAAAATACACTATACACTATACATGAAAGTAAAAAAGTGGGAGGTGAGTAAGATGGTATGTAAAAATGTACTAGATATGATTGGAAATACTCCTATGATTAATTTAGGTAGTATAGAATATGAGAATGTATATGTAAAATTAGAAAAGTATAATCCGGGTGGAAGTATAAAAGATAGACCAGTTTATTATATGGTAGAAAACCTTGAAAAAAGTGGGATGTTAAAAAAGGATGATGTATTAGTAGAAGCAACTAGTGGCAATACAGGTATAGCCTTATCTATGATAGGAAATCTAAAAGGATATAAAGTTATTATAGTAATGCCAGAAAATATGAGCGTGGAAAGAAGAACTCTTATGAAAGCATACGGAGCAGAGCTTATATTAACAGATTCAAACTTAGGGATGAATGGATCTATAGAAATGATGAATAAGCTTTTAAGTGAAAATTCAAACTATAAAAGTTTAAAACAATTTGAAAATGAATACAATACTTTAGCTCATTACGAAACAACAGGTGTTGAGATATTTAATCAAGTTAATGATATAGATATATTTGTGTGTGGTGTTGGAACTGGTGGAACTATAAGTGGAATTGGTAAATATCTTAAAGAACAAAATAAAAATATAAAAGTAGTTGCTATTGAGCCTAAGGGCTCACCAGTAATATCTTCAAACAAAATAGGGGTTCATAATATACAAGGTATAGGAGCTGGATTTATACCTAAAATTTACGATAAAAATGTTGTAGATTCAGTTATGACAATAAGTGATGAAGAAAGCTATGAAGGAGTTAGGATAATGGCAAAAAAAGAAGGAATATTAGTTGGAATATCATCAGGAGCTAATATATACGCTGCATTAAAATTAAGTCAAATGTATCCTAATAAAAAAATAGTTACAGTAGCACCAGATGGAATAGATAAATATATGTCTGTCGATATATTTTAAAAAATATTTATAGTTTAAATCATAGTGAAAGTAAATTCTAATAAAAAGGGCGGATTTGAATGATTTATAAAATAAAAAAAGATTTAGAATATATAATGGAAAATGATCCAGCCGCAAGAAGTAAACTAGAAGTATTTTTATTATATCCATCAATACATGCTAGAATAGCACATATACTTGCACATTTTTTATATAAGAAAAAGCTATTTTTTTTAGCAAGGTTAATATCTCAGTTAGCAAGATTTTTTACAGGAATAGAAATACATCCAGGAGCAACACTTGGAGCAGGAATATTAATTGACCATGGAATGGGTGTTATCATAGGTGAAACTGCAGTTTTAGGTGATAGAATAACTATATATCATGGAACAACTTTAGGTGGAACCGGTAACGAAAAAGGAGTAAAGAGGCATCCAACTGTTGGAAATAACGTCATAATTGGATCGGGAGCTAAAGTATTAGGTGATATAAATATAGGCTCAAATTCTAAAATAGGTGCTAATGCTGTAGTTCTTAATGACGTACCAGAAGGTGCTACTGTAGTTGGAGTTCCGGCTAAGGTAGTTAAAATAAGAGAATATGATAGATAGTTAATAAAAGTACTAAGTATAAAGCAATCTAA
>NZ_CP048741.1:1326948-1327030 GCF_018336475.1 Romboutsia sp. 13368 | reverse complement strand
TCTAAAAAATATTTTGAGCAACAAACAAAGTTGTTGGCGACATAAAATGTTTCGCCGACACGTCGCTCAAGCGAAGCGATTT
>NZ_CP048741.1:1324601-1326937 GCF_018336475.1 Romboutsia sp. 13368 | reverse complement strand
TAATACCGATATGCTTATCCTTCATAATATCCCACCTTTTGATTAAATCACTAATGATAATTATTTGTAAAAAGGATTATATATTTTTATATGTTCAAGCTAAGAATAAGTACACTCAAATAATGAAAAAATATAACAATTAAAATAACCTTGATATATATGTTAAAATAAAAATAGAAATACTATAACGAGGTAATAGCTATGGACATAAAGGAAATATTTAAAGATAACGGAATATTAAAAAAGAAAAATAAAAACTATAAAAAAAGAGTATCTCAGATAAAAGCAGCGATATTATTAGAAAAAGCTATAAAAGATAAAAAGCACTTTATATTAGAAGGACCATGCGGATTTGGAAAATCAATTTCCTATTTAATTCCTAGTATAAAGAATTTAGTAGAAACTAATTATGATGGAAGAATAGTTTTAGTTACATCAAATATATCACTTCAAGAACAGTTGTATAACAAGGACTTACCATTTGTACTAGATGTTTTTGATGAACTATATCCAAATAAAAAAGTTAAAAATAATATAAAGCCTGCTGTATTAAAAGGTATAGGTAACTTTTTATGTATGGATAAGTTAGAAAATGAAGACTTCTTTAGTAAGCAAACTCTAACTAATAAAAATGAAATGGATAGAATTTGGAGTTACTATCAAAAAACAGAAGATGGAGATTTAACTAAAAGTGACTTTATATTAAGTAATGAAATGAGAAAGTTAACTACAGTAGATAGCGTAGAATGTAAGTCAAACTTTTGTCCGTATAAAGAAAAATGCTTTTACACTTTACATAGAAAAAAAGCACAACAAGCAAAGGTTGTAGTTACAAACTATCATATGTTATTTAGTTGTATGAATGTTAATAGCTCTGTATTTAATGATGCATCACTTATAGTTTTTGATGAAGCTCATGAAGCGGAAGATATACTTAGAGAGTTTAATGCAAGTCAAGTAAGTATAGGTACTGTAGAGTATATAGAAAAGAAGATAAAAGAAATAGAAAATAAACTAGGACGTAAAAATGAAATACTAGGACTTGAAAATACAGAAAAACTATCAAACTATGCTAAGGAATTTTTCAAAGGTATAGAAGAAAGATATGAAAAAACTATATACTTAAGAGCTAAAATAATAGATGCTCAAAAGGACTTACCAGATAGTGAAAATCTAGTATTTATGCTAAATGATACAATTAGAAGATTAAAGAAAGTAAAGGTTAATGTAGAACAAGTACTAGAAATAGAAGGTCAAAATCAAAATAATAGTGATACACCAAAAGAAGATAATTCAAATGATGAAATTAAATCAGCCTTAGCAGTAACTAAAACACTTATAACTACTATAGAAAATATGGTAGAAATGATTTATAGAGTAGATGATATATTACAAGATAAAAATATAGTAATGTGGGTGGAAGTTGAAAAAGGTGTAGTTGTACTAGGTAAAAAGAATATAGATGTATCTCAAACATTTAAAAGATATTTCTTAGAAAAAGAAGAAGATGTTGTTGAGAAAACTTGTATATTAACATCAGCTACTATAAGTGTTGATGGCAATTTTGAATACTTAAAAAATAACTTAGGATTTAACTTAATAGACAAAGATAAAGTAGTAGAATATATGGGGAAATCGCCATTTGATTTAAGTACTCAAGAATTATGGTACTTACCAAAGGATGCACTTCCAGGAAATGATGAAAACTTTGAAGCAACTATGACTAATCAAATAGAAAAAATAATAAAGGCTACAGATGGAGGAGTCCTTTGTTTATTTACTTCTAATAGAAATTTAAATCTATGTAAAAGAGAATTGCTTAAAAAACAGCTTAAGTATAAAGTTTATGCACAAGGTGATATGGGAAGAAACAAACTTACAGAATTATTTAAAGAAGATTATAATAGTACATTACTTGCTACTAAGTCATTTTTTACAGGAATAGATATACCAGGTCAATCTCTTAGATGTATAGTTATAGATAAACTTCCTTTTACATCACCAGGAGATCCAGTTAATCAAAAATTAAAAATGAGACCTAACTACTTTGGAAGGTATATGCTTCCACAAATGATAATAACATTAAAACAGGCAGTGGGTAGGGGAGTAAGAAGTGTTGATGATAAGTGTGTAATATGCATTTTAGATGAAAGATTATCAACTGCTACTTATAAAAATAAGGTACTTAGTAGTTTTAAGTATAAAAAAACTGCAACAAGAAGCTTAGATAGAGTTAAAAGTTTTATAGAAAATAATAAATAACATTATTATATAATTAATAAATAAAAAAACTCTTAGTAAAAACTAAGAGTTTTTTTATACTATAATACTTCTGA
>NZ_CP048741.1:1323048-1323667 GCF_018336475.1 Romboutsia sp. 13368 | reverse complement strand
ATGTAAAATATTCTAAAATTAAACTTTGATAAAATAAAAAAACTCTTAGCATAAGCTAAGAGTTTTTTAAACTGGCGGGAATAACAGGGCTCGAACCTGTGACCCATTGATTAACAGTCAATTGCTCTACCTACTGAGCCATATTCCCATATATTTCGGATAGGGTRGGATTCGAACCCACGGTGCGTTTCCGCATCACTGGTTTTCAAGACCAGCTNNNTAAACCACTCGGACACCTCTCCGTTACAATTATTATTTTATTAAATTTATTTGTATTCGTCAATAGTTTTTTTAGAAAAATTTACAAATTATAAAATTATATAAGTTTTTAGTTTATTTTTTATGTGATAAAGTTACAGCTAAATTTACCAAAATAACYCTTAAGTCTTGTGAATCTATTTTTTTGCTTGTATCAAATTCTTTACAAGCATGTCTAAAGTTTAGAATATCTATTACTTCATTTCTTTTCATAGCAAGGCTCCTTTATGTATTAAATTTATAAGTATAGTAGCATAGATTAAATGAATATTAAAGCGTCATAAATCGTATAAATAAAACTTTATAGAATAAAAAATATGTATAGCAATAAATCTAATTTGTATATRRRTAATACCATAAA
>NZ_CP048741.1:1321432-1322554 GCF_018336475.1 Romboutsia sp. 13368 | reverse complement strand
AGTATTTAAAATATATTAAAWTATTTGATAATTAGTATATTAAACAATTATTAAAAGAGTGTAAGTAATAATATTTTGAGATATATTTTTCACTAAGAAGCTTAAGTAATATAGTATACTAAGTTTTAATAATTTATAAAAAAGTATATAAAGAACTATATATTACTCTTAGGGTAGGGTAAGGATTATATTGTTAGTATATAGTATGTATATATCTATTAATAGAAGTTAACTTAAAAGGCTATGTTAAATAGAATGGTTGGTAATTTATCTACTTCCTTAAAATAAGATATAATATAGACTAAAAAAACTATTTTGTAATTGAAGAATAATTGAATATTATATAATCAACTTCTCAGTTGCTATATAATACGAATTAATGGATATAAGAAATGGGAGATAACAATGATAAAAAGTTTTTTAACTAAATATGGCTCTAATATATTGGATGTATTATGTTTAATAATAACAATAATAGGTTTATATATAGATAACATTATATACATACTTATAGGTGCATATATACAAATTGCTCAGAGGATATCTAACTATATCAAAAGCTATAGGGATACAAAAAAACTAAAATTACATTTCGTTATAGATTTAGCTACATTCTGTATAATTACATTAATATTTATATCAAAGGTATTTAGCATACAGATACAATTTTAATATAATACGAAATGACTATAAAAATGACTGGTAATATAATACCAGTCGTTTTTATTATTTATATTTACAAACAAAATAGTTTAACATAGTCATTTAAAATAATAATTAAATTTACAATATTAAAATGTAGATATTTAATTAAATTTTTATTAAAAAATCAGATTATTAGACAAAATTCTGTACTTTAATAAAGATATTTTAATATAAATCTATAAGATAAATTTTGTTGATAAGTATGTTAGAATTGTTGATAAATAATTAATGTATTTGATATTTCAATATAAATAGCATGTGGATAATGTTAATAACTTAAAAGCTTAAAATTATTAGTAAAATATTTCTAAAAAAAATATTAAAAAAAGTGTTGACCATATAAAAAACAGATGGTATAGTTATACTTGTCCTTAAGGAAAGGGCAAAAAAWWMMAMYTWAAAAAWWARKTKRACTAA
>NZ_CP048741.1:1319935-1320033 GCF_018336475.1 Romboutsia sp. 13368 | reverse complement strand
TTTAAGATATACCCATTAGATATATAAAGGAGGGAGTAATGTCAAAGATTTTAGTTGTAGATGATGATAGAGAAATARCATCACTTATTGGAGACTAT
>NZ_CP048741.1:1317059-1318328 GCF_018336475.1 Romboutsia sp. 13368 | reverse complement strand
AGTGYATTCSCATCTACATTTATAATAGACAAAGAAGGATATGTAACACAGTACGTACCAGGTGGTATGGATAAGGATACAATGAAGTATTTAATAGAAAGTGGAAAATAGCTAAAAGCTTTTAATAAATTAAGCGAATTTTATAAATATTATAATTATTTTATAAAAATTGTTTAAGGTAAAATATAGGGGGTATATAATTACTATAAATAAATTATGAAAATTACCTAATATAAAGGAGATATAGATATGTTAAATCAAAATACAATAGATATAATCAAAAGTACAGTTCCAGCTTTAAGAGAACACGGAGTAGAAATAACAACAACTTTTTATAATAGAATGTTTGCAAATAACCCTGAAATAAAAGCTATGTTTAATATGGACAAGCAAGAATCAGGAGAACAACCAAAGGCATTAGCAATGGCAGTATTAGCAGCTGCACAAAATATAGACAACTTAGAAGCTATATTACCAGCTGTAAAAAATATAGCTAAGGCTCACGTTAACACAAATGTAAAACCAGAACATTACCCAATAATAGGTGAAAACTTATTAGGTGCTATAAAAGAAGTATTAAAAGATGCTGCAACAGAAGAAATAATAAATGCATGGGCAGAAGCTTACAAAGTTATATCTGATGTATTTATACAAATAGAAAAAGATATGTATATAGATCAAATATGCAAAGATAATCAAATACATCAAAGAATGTAATTTTAAAAAAGCTCTATTTTAGTATTATAAAATAGAGCTTTTTAGCATACTACACTATATAGTCTTTWCATGTGGCTTAAAGTATTTCGACGATACATCGCTCAAGTGAAATAAATTTTATATATCTTCATTTTGAAGGTAATATAGACTATAGAAATAACCTTTAAGACTAATTAAATAATCAAAAGAGCCTTTTTCAATAACCATACCATCCTTCATGACTAATCTATATAAATGGAGGTTATTATGGCTAATAAATATGTAAATCCAAATGCTAAAAAAGCATTACAAGAAATGAAATTAGAAATAGCAAATGAATTAGGAGTTGAAGCTAATAATAAATATGGTTCAAATAATACATCTTATTCAAATGGTCAATTAGGCGGTAGAGTTGGTGGACAAATGAGTAAGAGATTAGTTGAAATGGGACAACAAGCTTTACTTAATCAGTATAATAGTAAAAAGTAACGAAACGCTATATATAAATAATTAAATAAAATGCAAAATAAAGTCAGAAAATATAGACAGAATTTTTAAAATATTATAAACTAT
>NZ_CP048741.1:1315319-1316658 GCF_018336475.1 Romboutsia sp. 13368 | reverse complement strand
AAATGTTTCGCAAACACGTTGCTCGAAGCGGTAGCAAAGATATATCGTTGGCGATATGAGCGAAGCGAATTTTATGTTTTAAAGCAATTTATATTGATACTTAATATCATATTCCAAAATTAACTTAATAATAATCATAGAAATAGTTGTAATAATTGGTAAAAACTATTAACATCTAAAATATAACCGATTGGTCAGTTTTAAGAAATATTATTACAAAATAATTCAATTAATAGGGGGAGAGTATAAGGTGATACCAAAGTTTAGTGTTAAAAAACCATATACTGTAGCGGTTAGTGTAATAATGGTAATTATATTAGGTGTAGTATCTTTTATGAATATGACAACAGATTTACTACCAAGTATAGATTTACCATATGCAATAGTTAGTACAGTGTATCCGGGTGCAAGTCCAGAAAAGGTGGAGTCTTCTGTTACAAAACCATTAGAAAAGGGATTAGCCACAATAAGTGGACTTAAAAATATCTCATCAGTATCTAGTGAGAATACTAGTATGGTAATTTTGGAATTTGAACAAGATGTGAATATGGACTCTGTAATGATTGATATGAGTTCAAAAATAGATATGGTTGAAGGATACTTCGATGATTCTGTTAATTCACCAATGATTATGAAGTTAAATCCAGATATGATGCCTATAATGACTTTAAGTGTAGATATTAAAGGTATGGATATAAAAGAAGTAACTGATTATGTTAATGAAAATATATTACCTCAGTTTGAACGTATAGATGGAGTTGCATCAGTTAATGCAATTGGGCTTATTGAGGACCAACTTAAAGTTACGTTAGATGATGATAAAATAAATGAAATTAATAAAAAAATTCAAGCCAATGTAGATTCTGAATTTAAAAAACAAGAACAATCTTTAAGTGATGCTAAAAATGAGTTAAACAAATCTCAGACTCAACTAGAATCTGAAAGTAAAAAACAATTAGCAAATTTAGAAACCGCAAGTAAAGAATTACAAACTGCTAAAAAACAATTACAAACTGCAGTGAATGCAATAGGAATGTCAAAATCAGAGCTACAAGAAAAAATAGATGATGCTACTATAGAACNNAAATCTTTTGAAGATGCAGAAAGTAAATTAAATGACCTTCAAAATGAATTAAACAATCCTTCACAAAATGATGAAGATAATGATGAATGTCATGATGAAGATAATGATGAATAATACTAAAAGGGGTACTGATATTATGAGAGAGTCTAAACATTCACATGATAGTAAAAGTTCACATCAAAGTAAACACTCACATAAGAGCAAGCCTGTTAATAATAAACAAAAAGTAGTTAAATCTAAACCAGTAAAAGAGAA
>NZ_CP048741.1:1314848-1315052 GCF_018336475.1 Romboutsia sp. 13368 | reverse complement strand
ATACTATAAATAAGAGTGAAAATAAAAATGATATTGTAATATAYGATATCATTTTTTAATAGTATAAAACGGACATTTTTCGATGTAATCACTGAAAAAATAAAGAATCTAGTGTATCATCAATTAATGAAGTGACTAAAAATATAGGTAAAACTATTGATGGTATTATAAAAGAAGATGATAAAGTTAATATAACAACATTAA
>NZ_CP048741.1:1314619-1314683 GCF_018336475.1 Romboutsia sp. 13368 | reverse complement strand
TTATGTATTTTAGTAATATAACTTTAAACATAATAAGTTTATCTGATTTATCTCTATATGTAGG
>NZ_CP048741.1:1313728-1313927 GCF_018336475.1 Romboutsia sp. 13368 | reverse complement strand
AAAAAAGAACAAAAGACTTTGATTGTGAATTAAAGGTTAGTACATYTAATATRGATATGGGTGCTTTAGGTGATTAAGGAATACAAGTTATTATTAAAGGTGAAGATTTAGATGAATTAAAATCTATTGACATATATACATCAAAGGAAATAAACCAATCAAATGTATAAAAGAAGTTACRACAGGACTTGAAAATCCA
>NZ_CP048741.1:1313559-1313677 GCF_018336475.1 Romboutsia sp. 13368 | reverse complement strand
TTAAYAACAGCTCAAATATATYAAACTATAGCAAATGAAATAAAAACTGATACATCATCTACTACATTAACTGTTGGTAGAAATGATTATCCTGTAATAGTTTCAAATGGTGATTCAT
>NZ_CP048741.1:1313071-1313533 GCF_018336475.1 Romboutsia sp. 13368 | reverse complement strand
ACTATAACAGGAACTAAGGATAATGAAAAAGTTGAWGTAGAATTATNTAACATTGCAAGTATAAGTGATGATGAAGCTTTATCTTCTATATCTCGTGAAAATCAAACTAGATATATGACAGTTAATGCAACTCTTGATGCTGATTATAATGTTGCTTTAGTAGGTAAGGATGTAAAAGCAAAGTTAGATAATTATAAAGTAAAAGATGGATACTCTATTGAAATAGGTGGAGAAATGGAAACTATTTCAGATGCTATTGGTGATTTAATTTTAATGGGAGTATTAGCAATTATATTTGTTTATTTAATAATGGTTGCTCAATTCCAATCATTACTATCACCATTTATAGTAATGTTTACAATACCATTAGCTTTCACAGGAGGATTATTAGCATTAGTAATTACAAATAGTGAATTAAGTGTAATAGCAATGTTAGGTTTCTTAGTTCTAACAGGGATAGTT
>NZ_CP048741.1:1312928-1313046 GCF_018336475.1 Romboutsia sp. 13368 | reverse complement strand
ATTATGTTAATCAATTAAKAGCTACAGGTATGAGTAAAAAAGATGCCATAATAGAGACTGGAAGAAGTCGTATAAGACCTATACTTATGACTGCTTTAACAACAATACTTGCTATGTC
>NZ_CP048741.1:1312707-1312808 GCF_018336475.1 Romboutsia sp. 13368 | reverse complement strand
TTTGATGCAACGTAATGAGTTTAGGGTAATAGATATAGAGGATTAGGATAAAGACCTTTCTGTGTAAACAGAGAGGTTTTTTATTGTATTAGGTTATGWGT
>NZ_CP048741.1:1312340-1312493 GCF_018336475.1 Romboutsia sp. 13368 | reverse complement strand
TGAAGTATATTAAAAATTTAACTGTTAGAAGGGAGATATTTATATAATGCAAAATGAAGTTGAAAGTAGTGGGGTATTTGAAACATTAATGGTAAATTCATTACAAGTTCCAGGAGTTAAAGTAAATAGAAATAAATTTCTTTATGATGCATT
>NZ_CP048741.1:1312176-1312275 GCF_018336475.1 Romboutsia sp. 13368 | reverse complement strand
GAATAGATAAAAAAACTTTAGATAAAGTTGCTAAATATACAATAAATAAAACAACTTCTATAAGTTCTGGAGCATCATTTGCAGCAGGTTTACCTGGAG
>NZ_CP048741.1:1311918-1312011 GCF_018336475.1 Romboutsia sp. 13368 | reverse complement strand
TAATGTTTGGTGTTCAAGGTGCATCAGAAGTTGTAAGAATAATATCAACTCAATTATCAAAAACAGCACTAAAGAGATTACCTCAAAAAGCAT
>NZ_CP048741.1:1311091-1311230 GCF_018336475.1 Romboutsia sp. 13368 | reverse complement strand
TATTTTGTGTTAATTGGTATGATCCGTGCAATTCTAATTTAAGACCAGTTAATACTGTTGCAGGTCTTTGGGAATATGAACATAATGCAATGTGTAAATGTCTATTATGAAATGCAAATATGTATGCTTGGGCATCATG
>NZ_CP048741.1:1310462-1310634 GCF_018336475.1 Romboutsia sp. 13368 | reverse complement strand
ATTAGAAAAAAGTTTAGGATTTAAGTTTTATGGTAACGGTAAAAAGTAATAGGGGTAATTTTTATCATTAAATGATTATATTAAATTAAAAATTTTGGTAATATAAAATATATTATATATAAAACAGAGAATTAAATAAAGTTTAATTATATATAAATTAAACATTACAAAA
>NZ_CP048741.1:1310119-1310417 GCF_018336475.1 Romboutsia sp. 13368 | reverse complement strand
AATGGGACATTTCATGCTGACGATGTATTCGGTGTAGCACTTATGAAATCTATATATAATGACCTAGAAGTAATCAGAACAAGAGATGAAGAATTATTAAAAACTTGTGATGTTGTATCAGATGTAGGAAACGGTAAGTATGATCATCACCATGTTGGCAAAGAAAGAAGAGAAAATGGAATACCATATTGTGGATTTGGACTTTTATGGAGAGACTTTGGTATATCATATATAAACTCACAATTCCCAGAATTAACAGATAAAAAAGAGCAACAAGAAGTATCACAAAAAGTAGATA
>NZ_CP048741.1:1309644-1309956 GCF_018336475.1 Romboutsia sp. 13368 | reverse complement strand
AGCAATACTATATAAGATAACAAAGAAATTCGTAGATAGTTACGAAAACTATAGAATGATTAAGAATGAACTTGAAAAACAAAATGTACAAGAATCTCATATTTTGGTATTAGAAAAATCAGTTCCATGGAAAGATACTGTACTTGAACTTGATACAAATGAAGATGTATTATATGTAGTATATCAAGATGTTACAGGGTCATGGTGTACACAAACTGTACCAAAGGAAGCTAATAGCTTTGCTGCTAGAAAAGATTTACCAAAAACATGGGGTGGATTAAATAATGATGAATTATCTAAGCTTATTGGGAT
>NZ_CP048741.1:1309552-1309635 GCF_018336475.1 Romboutsia sp. 13368 | reverse complement strand
TACATTCTGTCATCCAGCTTTATTTATTTGTGGTAATAAGACTAAAGAAGGAGCTATATCAATGGCACAGGTAGCTGTTGAAA
>NZ_CP048741.1:1307678-1309358 GCF_018336475.1 Romboutsia sp. 13368 | reverse complement strand
TATAAATAATTAAATAAAATGCAAAATAAAGTCAGAAAATATAGACAGAATTTTTAAAATATTATAAACTATAACCAATAGATTTCCCTCCAAATCTTCTAACGTAACGGGGAATTTATTAATTAAGGTACTAGACTTATTTGTTTAGTGCCTTATTTTCATAAATAACATAACAAACCTACCATAATAAACCATTCCAATAAATGCAATTAATGTAAATTCACCAACAAATATAGAATTTCTAACATATTTATACTAATATATTCAATGGACAACTAAGGGCAAGGAGACATCATAAATGAAATATCTAAAAAGCAAAATATTAGCAGTAACATTAGCCTCAACACAACTAATGGGTATGGGGTATAATGTACATGCACTAGAAACACAAACAACATCTCATAGTATAATGAGAGCAATTACTTATATGGAAGTAACAGGTAATTCAGTTAATGTTAGAACTGGACCTTCAACTTCATATAAATCTATTATGAAGCTAAACAAAGGAAACAAAGTAGAGTATATAAGTAATAGCGGTAACTGGTCTAAGATAAAGTATAACGGAAAAGAAGGTTATATCAGTAGTAACTATATAAAGCCAGTTTCAACAGATTCTACATCTAATGATATAAGAACAATAACAGGAGATTCAGTAAACTTTAGAAAAGGACCAGGAACAAATTATTCTGTTATAAGAAGTTTCTCAAAAGGAACACAAGTAAACTTTATATCACAAGAAAATAATTGGATAAAAGTTAATTACAACGGAACAGTAGGATACGTTTTTAGCAAATATGTATCAAATAAAACTACTACTGATAACCCAAGTACTGATAATAATACACCNNNAGGTAATTCAGTTAATGTTAGAACTGGACCTTCAACTTCATATAAATCTATTATGAAGCTAAACAAAGGAAACAAAGTAGAGTATATAAGTAATAGCGGTAACTAATCTAAGATAAAGTATAATGGAACAGTAGGGTATATAAGTAACCAATATTTATCAAGTACAAAACCRATAGAACCTACTAAGCCTGAAATACAAGGAAAAGTATTATTCCCAGATTGGTTTAAAGGAGGAAGTGATATCTTAGTTAGAGATGACTATGCATCAAATCTAAATAATGCTTTTACTGTTGAGGATTATAAGACAGGAAAGACATTTAAAGTAATAAGAACAGGTGGAACAAGTCATGCTGATGTAGAACCTCTTACTGCAGCAGATACAGCTACAATGAAGAGTATATGGGGTGGATTTAGTTGGGCTAGAAGACCTATATTAGTTCATATTAATGGCAAGATATATGGAGCTTCAATGAGCGGTATGCCTCATTCAGGATTAGATAGTGAACCAGCGAGAGAATATACAAGTAAGAATAGAAGTGATAATTATGGGCCTGGAATAAATTATGATTCAGTAAAGAATAACAATGCAGATGGACATGTAGACATACACTTCTTAAATTCTAAAACTCATGGATCTGATAAATTAGATACAGCACACCAAAATAATATAAAAACTTTAATGAATGAATGTAATTAAACTTAATATAAAGCTAGATATAATGTATATTAAAAAATCACCTAGTAGAGAAAAGAAAAAAGAAAATAAAAAATAGAACCTTACAATTATTAAGGTTCTATTTTTATATAATTACATTTATATAGTATTTATTA
>NZ_CP048741.1:1307397-1307633 GCF_018336475.1 Romboutsia sp. 13368 | reverse complement strand
ATATTAAATTTACAATTTTAGAATATATTTCATATTATCTAACHATTTTGAAAATATACCAAGTCAACTCCTAAAATAAAAATTAAAACTCTTTGCTGTAACTTATACCAATAATACTACCATTATGTATTTCATCAATATCTTTATCACTAAAATCATCTATATAACGTAAGTTAACCCTAAAATTACCCTTAGAAGATGTATAATATATATACTCTCTATTTGATTCTTCATTT
>NZ_CP048741.1:1306702-1307306 GCF_018336475.1 Romboutsia sp. 13368 | reverse complement strand
ATTAAAACAGCATCCTAAGTTTTCTTCTTTTTTATCATCAACTAAACCAAGTACTTTAAATGCTGCCTGACGTATAGCTTTTGCAGGAATATCTTCATATTCATTACCTTCATATGTTACTGTTCTACAGTATGTTTTACTTCCAAGTAAATCTGAACATGAAGCACAATAATTTTCTGATACCTTTAAATCAAGTATTTCTTCAATAGGAACTCCATTATATAAAATAATATTTGATTTAGAAATTTGATTATCTCTCAATTTTTTATCAGAAAGTATAACTTCAATACCTTTATCATGTAACTCTATATTTAATTGTCTTATTGTTTGATATAAAGTATTTCTTGTATCATTACAACGATCACAAGTTTCTCCATCTACATCAAGGTGTTTCCATTCAATATTAAGTATTATCATTTAAACTTTCCTCCTAATAATTTTCCTTATTTACTTTTTCAAATTCTTCATTAATTACATCTGCAAGTTTATCTATTGCCTTATAATGTTCTTCCGTTAAATTTTAATTCGTATTATATAACAATTGCGAAGTTAATTATATTGTATCATTTTCARCATTYATTTAAAATATAGCCTAATAAAAAAT
>NZ_CP048741.1:1304358-1306659 GCF_018336475.1 Romboutsia sp. 13368 | reverse complement strand
TATAAGTTAATTTTATAAAGAAGTTTCTTTTAAAACTATACCTTCATTTCTTTCAAGTAAATGTCTTATAGACCACTCATTTTGTAATAATACTGCTTGAGTTCTATTTTTATCTTCAACTAGTATTGTATCCATTGGCATTGAAATTCTATCTGACTTAACAGAACCATGCTCAATCCAACGTATATAACGGTAAGGTAGTTGGTTCATTATTATATCAACACCATACTCTTGCTTTAGACGATATTCTAAAACTTCAAATTGTAAAACTCCAACTACTCCTACAATAAGCTCTTCCATACCAAAGTTAGGTTCTCTGAATATCTGAATAGCACCTTCTTCTGATAATTGAGTAAGACCCTTTACAAATTGCTTTCTCTTAAGAGCATTTTTTGTAGATACTCTTGCAAAATGTTCAGGAGCAAATTGTGGTATACCAGTGTATTGTAAGTTTGATTGTTTTTCACTTAATGTATCCCCAATGTTAAATATTCCTGGGTCGTGTATACCTATGATATCACCTGGATAAGCTGAATCTATTATAACACGGTCTTGAGCCACGAATTGTTGAGGTTGTGAAAGTTTAATCTTTTTATTTCTTTGTACATGAGTTACAGACATACCTTTTTCGAACTTACCAGAGCAAATTCTTAAAAAGGCTATTCTATCTCTATGGTTTTTATCCATATTAGCTTGTATCTTAAATATAAATCCTGAGAAGTTATTAGAGTTAGGATCTATATCACCTAAGTTACTACTACGAGGAGTTGGTGGTGGTGTTATTTCTAGGAATGACTCTAAAAATGGCTCAACACCAAAGTTAGTAAGGGCACTTCCGAAAAATACAGGTGTTAATTCACCATTTAATATCTTCTCTAAATCGAAGTTATCACCAGCGATATCTAAAAGTTCAATATCTTCTAGTAATTTTCCATGAAGAGCATCACCTAATAAAGTATTAAACTTTTCATCAGATACTTCCCCAGTTATAGAGTTAGCTATAGATTGTCCATGGTTACCATCATCAAATAGCTCTATTTGGTTTTTATGACGGTTAAATACACCTTTAAAGTCTTTACCAGAACCTATTGGCCAGTTTACTGGACAAGAACGAATTCCAAGAACATTTTCTATATCTTCAAGTAATTCAAAAGGGTCTTTTCCTTGACGGTCCATTTTGTTTATAAATGTGAATATTGGAATTCCTCTCATTTTACAAACGTGGAATAATTTCTTTGTTTGGTCCTCAACCCCTTTAGCAGAGTCAATAACCATTACCGCACTATCTGCTGCCATAAGAGTTCTATAAGTGTCTTCACTGAAATCTTGATGCCCTGGAGTATCAAGTATGTTTATACAAAAGTTATTATATTCAAATTGAAGAACACTTGATGCAACAGATATACCTCTTTGTTTTTCTATTTCCATCCAGTCAGATACTGCATGTTTTTGAGATTTTCTAGACTTAACTGAACCTGCTTCACGAATAGCTCCACCATATAATAGGAACTTTTCAGTTAATGTAGTTTTTCCGGCATCGGGATGTGAAATAATTGCAAAGGTTCTTCTTCTTTTAACCTCTTCAATTAAGCTTAAATTTTGTTCTGTCATTTTTTATCATCCTTTATTTTAATTTTATGATTATCCGAGCATAAAAAAGCTATAATCCTATTGATATTATAACTTTATTGAAAAACTGTCAATATGAAAACTAACTAAATTGAAAGTAGACACAAGTAAAAAAGACTTGTAAAATACTACTTTAAGGGGTGATTTTTATGCAAAGAAATAATAGAAAAAATATGAGTTATTCATTTGATATAAAACTTAAAGCTGTAAAAATGTATTTAGATCAAGGCATTGGAAGTACTACAATTGCAAAGGAACTTAATTTAAGTTCTAGTAAAAGAGTTCTCTTATGGGTAAAAAGATATAATGAATTCGGAGAAGATGGATTAAGAGAACGTAGAGGAACTACTCGAGGGTTACAAAAAGGTAGACCTAGAAAGCGACAGCTTTCACTTGAAGAAGAAAATCAAAGATTAAAAGCAGAAGTTGAATTTTTAAAAAAGTTATTAATTCTAGAAAGGGAGNNGTTTTAGTATCAATCTTTAAAATTATATATAAAATATATAACATAAGTTAAACTATACCTCGTAGTCTACTAATTTATGGTTAGTAGGTAGAGACTTGCGGACCATATTACCGCTAAATATACGAGTCATTTTTATTTGTGTTTTTATATATTCTAACATATTTTTCCATTTTTTCAATATATTTCGTAAAATTCTAGAACTTTTT
>NZ_CP048741.1:1303075-1303146 GCF_018336475.1 Romboutsia sp. 13368 | reverse complement strand
AATATGCAGTATTAACAGGTATTTTAGGAAGTTTAGTAAGTGGAATGACTTTTGATATATACTCACTTTAC
>NZ_CP048741.1:1301234-1302558 GCF_018336475.1 Romboutsia sp. 13368 | reverse complement strand
AATGTTGAAAAGTATAAGTACCTATAATATAATTAATATACTTACAAATTCGATTTATTTTGACAAAAAAGGAGGTATTTAACTTGTTTTTTAAAAACATAAAAAAATCAATTGGAATTATTCCTATTTTAGCTATATTGATAACTGGATGTTCAAATAATAATATAGAAAGTAATCAAGTTGATAATTTAGCTAATTCACCAACTACTGTAGTTAAAGATAGTAATACTGATAAAAACAAAGATTTTTCAAAGGAAAATATAAATGAGGAAAATACAGAAACTTCTCATACTACAACAACTCAGTCAAACTCAGAAAATACAGATGATATGTTTGATGGATATAAAATAATAGAAGTTGATGGTGGAAATTTATCAGGACATAGAGAGTCTAATGTTGCAGTAGATATAGGCTTTGGTGATAGAGAATACTGGGCATTCACTAATGAATATGGACAATTAGTTAAAGTAGTAGCTAAAGAAATTATATTACAGGATGATTCAAAAGAACCTGTTAATTCAAGCGGAAGATATTATCCTGATGAAGCAAAAGTTCCAGGTGTTGAAAGTAAGAACTTAGATGAGGGACATGTCATCGCAGATTCACTTGGTGGTGTTTCTAATGCATATAATATTACGCCTCAAAATAGTACACTTAATAGACATGGTGACCAAGCTTATATGGAGAAAGCTATAAGAGATGCTGGAGGTTGTACAGATTTTGTTGCGATAATAACTTATCCAAATACAACAACGCAAATACCAAGCCATTATAGTTATACATATACTATTAAAGGAAAAGTAGTTAATGATGAATTTGATAATATAAATCCAGATGAATATAACGCTAGTTTAAATTCTAATACATCAACTAATAATTCAAGTAATACTAGCTCTAAAGTTAATAACACTACAAATAATTCTAATACAAATGTAAGTCAAAGTAGTAATGATAATAGTTCAGCGACAGTGTACTGGACACCTAACGGGAAAAGTTATCATACTACAAAGTCATGTAGTACTTTATCTAGAAGTAAAACAATAAACTCAGGGACACAAGCGCAATCAGGAAAAAGTGACCCTTGTGATAGATGTCATTAATATAATGATAAATTGAAAGTAGGAGTATATAAACTCCTGCTTTTTTTGTTTAAGAAGAATTTATAACTGTGTATTTTTTCATTTAATCAGTTAGAATTACTTTAATCCAATTATATTTTTAGATAATTCATTAATACTATCAGATAAAATCTGAAGCTTTCCCTCAATCCTTACAAGTAAATACATACTAAGGGCAATAGGAAAACCAACAGACGCTATAAAAA
>NZ_CP048741.1:1300960-1301191 GCF_018336475.1 Romboutsia sp. 13368 | reverse complement strand
TATTTACTTAAAAGTTATAGATCGCAAACAATATATTGTATTATAGGTCTTATGATAGGTTCTATATATTCAGTTATAATGGGACCTATGTCTTTAGAAGTTGCTAAACCACCGATGAGTATATCTACTTTTAATGTAGTGTTCTTTGCTATAGGAGGTATTTTAGTTCCTTTATTAGAAAAACTTAAAGGTGTGCTTAAGCATAAGTCTGAAGAAGTACCTAGTATGAAT
>NZ_CP048741.1:1300463-1300948 GCF_018336475.1 Romboutsia sp. 13368 | reverse complement strand
ATTTAAGTATAAATAAATTTAGATAAGGAGAGCAATATGAATATTTTAAAAGTAAGTAACTTAAGCAAAGTATACGGAAGTAAGGTAATATCAAATGCATTAAAGGATATAAGCTTTAACATAGAAAATGGAGAATTTGTAGGAATAATGGGTCCAAGTGGTAGTGGAAAAACTACTCTATTAAATTTAATATCAACTATAGATAAACCAACTTCAGGAAAGATAATTTTAGCTGACAAAGAGCCACATAAGTTAAAAGGAGATGAACTTGCCTTATTTAGAAGAAGAGAACTTGGATTTGTATTCCAAGATTACAACTTACTAGAAACTTTAACAATAGGTGAAAATATAGTTTTACCATTAACTTTAGACAATGTACCTATAAAAGAGCAAGATGAAAAATTAAAAAAGGTATCTAAAATACTAGGAATAGAAGATTTATTAAATAAAAGAACTTTTGAAGTATCAGGAGGTCAAGCACAAAG
>NZ_CP048741.1:1295897-1296266 GCF_018336475.1 Romboutsia sp. 13368 | reverse complement strand
TATATTATTTTAACCCWATWATATTTTTAGATAATTCATTAATACTATCAGATAGAGTTTGCAGCTTTCCTTCAATCCTTACAAGTAAATACATACTAAGGGCAATAGGAAAACCAACAGACGCTATAAGAGTCTGTAAATCTGAATTCATAAAAACACATCCTTTCAATAACATAAAAGCTATGCAAAGGCTGRGGGGTCCTAAGCATAGCTTTTTTTATTTTGAGCAACRGATATATCCTCGCTCCCGNAGTTTCAGTAACAACTACTTTAGCATCAACACTAGATACTAAATCAAGTCCATTTGGAGCAAATATATTTTTAGCTACTATTAACTCCATAACTTCTTTTATCTCATCCTCTGTTATA
>NZ_CP048741.1:1294711-1295718 GCF_018336475.1 Romboutsia sp. 13368 | reverse complement strand
GTATTTATATCCCTTGATAAATTAGAACATATATTTTTAGCTAAGTTATATACCTTGCTTTTTTCATCATATACCCATACCTCAACTCCTTTGGCAGCTTTATTAGTTGCAGCGTTCATATGTAGACTTACAAAGTAGTCACAGTTTTCWTTATTAGCCTTATTACTTCTGTAATCTAGTGAAAAGTATAAGTCTGTATCACGTGTAGTTATTACTTTTTCACCTGCTTTTTCTAGGTTAGCTTTTATCAACCTTCCTATTTTTAATACTGTATCGCTTTCTTTTGTTTGRTTAGTGCCAACTGCACCAGAGTCTTTTCCTCCATGTCCAAAATCTAAATACCATTTYATAGGGTTTACCTCCTAATGTAGTTTTACCAATAGTTTAAGGGATTTTATTTGAAATTAAATATTAAAATATTTAAAGAATTTAGTAGGAGCTAGATGTGTATTTATCGAATATATATTGTAGGATTATAAGATATGGAGGTGCTTTATGTTAGAGTATTTAACTAAGGATGATTTGCCTGAGGGAGTTATTGATGTGGTTGATGTTATAGGTATGGATGCTTTTAAAAGTTTGGTTAAGTTTGCTGGTGGTGGTAATTTGTATATTCCTAATGAGGCAAGTCTTGTTAAGGGTGTTAGAAATAGAATGATTAGGGATAGTTTTGATGGGGATTATAGGAAGGTTTCAAGAAGATTTGGAATTAGTACAGCACAGGTTAGAAATATTGTCAATTATAAGTAATAAAATACCCTGTCAAAAATACCGACGGGGTTTTGTTGTTTATCTATTACTTATAATCCTTATTAAAAGTGGGAAAAAATATTATATATTTAAACGATAATAAGGAGTTGTAAAAATTGGACAATATATGTCAACTGTGCGATAGAAAAGTAGATAAACTAACAAAACATCATTTACTACCTAGAGAAGAAGGTGGAAATGAAGAACATATATCTTATATATGTTCAGATTGCCATAGACAAATACATGCTTTATAT
>NZ_CP048741.1:1293315-1293402 GCF_018336475.1 Romboutsia sp. 13368 | reverse complement strand
TTTTGAGCGTAAACAATATTTTGAGCAACGGACAAAGTCGTTGGCGACATGAGCGAAGCGAATTTTTTGTTTATAGTTGAGATAAGA
>NZ_CP048741.1:1292996-1293130 GCF_018336475.1 Romboutsia sp. 13368 | reverse complement strand
AAGTGAAGCYCAATTAGAAGATAACCTAATCAAACAACTTGAAAGCCAAGGCTTTGATAAAGTTAAAATATCAAACGAAGATGAACTTAAAAATAACTTTAGAAAAGAGTTATTTGAACATAATAAATTAAAAT
>NZ_CP048741.1:1292758-1292984 GCF_018336475.1 Romboutsia sp. 13368 | reverse complement strand
CCTTAACAGATAAAGAATTTGAACGTATTCTAAGACACATAGAAGGAAAAACAGTATTCAAAAGTGCAATGATACTAAGAGACAAATTCATACTAGAAAGAGAAGATGGTAGTGAAGTTTATATAGAATTCTTTGACAGTAAAAACTGGTGCAAAAACAGATTCCAAGTAACTAATCAAACAACAGTAGTAGGAAAATATACAAATCGTTATGATGTTACAATACT
>NZ_CP048741.1:1292184-1292625 GCF_018336475.1 Romboutsia sp. 13368 | reverse complement strand
ATATCAAATGGAGTAGACACTAAATACTTTGCAAATAGTGATAAAGAAATAYTATTTAGTCAAACATTCTTYTGGAGTGATGAAGAAAATAAAAGAATTAGCAATCTAAAAGATTTTACTCAAACYTTYTTAGATAAATCTTTTGTATCAAARGTTATAGCAAGATATATGATAACTAATGAAACTGATAAACTACTAATGGTTATGAGACCATATCAAATATATGCAGTTGAAAGTTTAGTTACTCGTGCTTTTGAAACTAACAACAATGGATTTATATGGCATACAACAGGTTCTGGTAAGACTTTAACATCTTTTAAAGCTAGTCAAATATTATCAAAAGAGCCTAACATAAAAAAAGTATTTTTTTTAGTWGATAGAAAAGACTTAGATTCWCAAACATTAGCAGAATTTAATAAATTTGARCCAGATAGTGTTGAT
>NZ_CP048741.1:1292068-1292170 GCF_018336475.1 Romboutsia sp. 13368 | reverse complement strand
AGATACATTAGTAAAGCAAATAAAAGATATAAATAAGACTTTAATAGTWACAACTATACAAAAGATGGCTAATGCTATAAAAAATGATAAATATGCTAACAT
>NZ_CP048741.1:1291893-1292001 GCF_018336475.1 Romboutsia sp. 13368 | reverse complement strand
CAAATGCAYAAAGCTATAAATAAACACTTTACAAATGCACAATACTTTGGATTTACAGGTACACCAAGATTCTTTGRAAATAGAAGCCAAGARGGAAGAGTTACAGCA
>NZ_CP048741.1:1291707-1291873 GCF_018336475.1 Romboutsia sp. 13368 | reverse complement strand
ACACACATATTTAATAAAAGATGCAATAAATGATGGAAATGTACTTGGATTTTCAGTTGAATATATAAAAACCTTTGATGGTGACTTTGACGAAAATGATGATGAAAAAGTAAAAGCAATARATAAAGAAGAAGTATTTATGGCTGATGAAAGAATAGACTTAGTT
>NZ_CP048741.1:1291555-1291673 GCF_018336475.1 Romboutsia sp. 13368 | reverse complement strand
CTAAAAACAAGCAATATACAGCAATATTTACAGTTCAAAGTATACCAATGCTTATAAAATACTATGATAAATTTAAAGAAATAAACCACGACTTAAAAATAGCAGGGATATTTAGCTT
>NZ_CP048741.1:1291374-1291487 GCF_018336475.1 Romboutsia sp. 13368 | reverse complement strand
GACTATAATAAAATCTTTGACACAAACTACTGTACAGAYACCTTCTCAAGCTATTTCTCAGATGTATCTAAAAAAGTAAAAACTGCAAAAATAGATATACTTATAGTTGTAAA
>NZ_CP048741.1:1291146-1291327 GCF_018336475.1 Romboutsia sp. 13368 | reverse complement strand
TAGATAAAAACTTAAAATACCATGACTTAGTACAAGCATACTCAAGAACTAATAGAGTAGAAAAAGCTACTAAACCTTATGGAAATATAGTTTGTTATAGAAACTTAAAGAAAAATACAGATGATGCAATTTGYCTTTTCTCACAAACTCATAGTATAGATGTAGTATTAATGGAAAGTTA
>NZ_CP048741.1:1290928-1291135 GCF_018336475.1 Romboutsia sp. 13368 | reverse complement strand
AGAATACCTTAAAAATAAATTTTCATAMRCTNTATGCTTTAACAGAAAATCCAGAAGATGTAGACACTCTTGAAAGTGAAGAAGATAAAAAGAAATTTATATTAGCTTTTAGAGATTTAACAAAAGTATTRACAAAGCTAAATACTTTTACAGAATTTGAATTTAATAAAGATACACTTGGAATGAGYGAACAAAGTTATCAAGACT
>NZ_CP048741.1:1290792-1290915 GCF_018336475.1 Romboutsia sp. 13368 | reverse complement strand
TCTTTTAATATATGATGATGTAAAGCGTAAAGAAGATGAAAAAACTTCAATACTTGCAGACATTGACTTTGGAATAGAGCTTATGCACACTGATAAAATCAACGTAGGCTATATAATGAATTT
>NZ_CP048741.1:1290327-1290625 GCF_018336475.1 Romboutsia sp. 13368 | reverse complement strand
ATGTAGCATATGAACAATTTGAAGAAGTAAAAAGAGAAGAAGATGTAGAAGAATTCTCAAAAGAAATTGGACTTAATAGATATAAAATAAAAGACTATATTTCAGAATATGAATACTCTGGAATAATAAATAGACAAGAAATAAGTGAAGAAATAAAAGTAGAGTTAAAACCAAAGTTTACACTTAGAAGAAAATTAGTAGACCAAGTTAAAAACTTTATCTACGACCATGTTAGAAAATTTGCTTAAAATATAGGAGAGAAAAATGGAAGTAAGTGAAAAACAACAAGAACAACAAA
>NZ_CP048741.1:1288285-1288450 GCF_018336475.1 Romboutsia sp. 13368 | reverse complement strand
TTTGAGGAGATAAAAATGCAAACAAGTGAAAAACAACAAGAACAACAAAGAGAGCTTCACACAAAGTTATGGGCAATAGCAAATGACTTAAGAGGAAATATGGAAGCCAATGAATTTAAAAACTATATACTAGGACTAATATTTTATAGATACCTTAGTGAAAAA
>NZ_CP048741.1:1288104-1288211 GCF_018336475.1 Romboutsia sp. 13368 | reverse complement strand
TAGAGAAGGTTTACAAGAAGAGTTAATAGAGCAATTAGGATACTTTATAGAGCCTAAATACTTATTCTCTTCATTACTTAAAGCAATAGAAGATGGAAACTTTGATA
>NZ_CP048741.1:1288014-1288090 GCF_018336475.1 Romboutsia sp. 13368 | reverse complement strand
GGTGCAATAAATGTTATAACAGAATCTACAATAGGAAACGATAGCCAAGAAGACTTTGACCACTTATTTGATGATA
>NZ_CP048741.1:1287757-1287923 GCF_018336475.1 Romboutsia sp. 13368 | reverse complement strand
TTCACATGAAGACAGTGAAATAGATGTGCTTGGAGATGCTTATGAATATTTAATATCTCAATTTGCTGCAAAYGCAGGTAAAAAAGCAGGKGARTTCTATACACCACAACAAGTAAGTAAAATACTTGCAAAAATAGTAACAGTCGGCAAAGAAAACTTAAAAGAT
>NZ_CP048741.1:1287429-1287731 GCF_018336475.1 Romboutsia sp. 13368 | reverse complement strand
TTCGCTACTTCTTCGTGTTGCAAAAGAAGCTAATGTTAGAAAGTTCTACGGACAAGAGCTTACATCAACAACTTATAACTTAGCTCGTATGAATATGTTACTTCATGATATAAACTATACAAACTTTGATATAAAAAATGATAATACATTAGAAAACCCACAACATATGGGAATGAARTTTGAAGCAATAGTTGCAAACCCTCCATACTCTGCTAACTGGAGTGCAGATGCTAAGTTTTTAGATGATGAAAGATTTAGTGCMTATGGAAAACTTGCACCAAAGAGTAAAGCAGACTTTGCAT
>NZ_CP048741.1:1287202-1287312 GCF_018336475.1 Romboutsia sp. 13368 | reverse complement strand
AAAGAAATGTATTAGATGCTGTTATAGGACTTCCTGCAAATATATTCTTTGGAACAAGTATACCAACAGTTATATTAGTGTTTGAAAAGAACAGAGAAAATAATGATATA
>NZ_CP048741.1:1287088-1287183 GCF_018336475.1 Romboutsia sp. 13368 | reverse complement strand
ATGAGTTTGAAAAAGGTAAAAATCAAAATAACTTAACTGATGAAAATGTTGAAAAGATAGTTAATACTTTTGTTAATAGAGAAGCTATTGATAAG
>NZ_CP048741.1:1286810-1287033 GCF_018336475.1 Romboutsia sp. 13368 | reverse complement strand
TACCAAGATATGTTRATACTTTTGAGGAAGAAGAGCCGATAGACTTAGTAGCTGTTAGTGAGAGAATTAAAGATATTGATAAAGAGATAGCTAAGTTAGATGAAGAGTTAGCAGYTTACTTAAGAGAGCTTGGATTATAAGGGGAGGTGNGANATKATGAGTAAGRCACCGAAGCTTAGATTTAAGGAGTTTAGTGGAGATTGGGAAAGTAAGCGATTTGAAA
>NZ_CP048741.1:1286187-1286343 GCF_018336475.1 Romboutsia sp. 13368 | reverse complement strand
TTCTCTTCAAGGAGAAAAGGTTGAGGGTCTTAAGGATTATAAGAAGNGGTATGATGCAAAAGATTTTTAGCAGGGAGTTAAGGTTTAAGGATGATGAGGGKAGAGATTATCCASAGTGGGAAGAGAAGAAACTTAATCAATTAGGTGATACATATA
>NZ_CP048741.1:1285596-1285785 GCF_018336475.1 Romboutsia sp. 13368 | reverse complement strand
ATATAGATATAAAAATTGAAAAAGAGCAAGAAAARTTAGATTCTTTAAATGAATATAAAAAAGGATTATTACAACAAATGTTTGTTTAGCATTAACAAATAGGATAGATTAGTAAATTACTAATCTATCCTATTTATATTAAGGAGAAATATAATGAACAATGAACAAAAGAAAATACTAGAAGAATTT
>NZ_CP048741.1:1285325-1285524 GCF_018336475.1 Romboutsia sp. 13368 | reverse complement strand
ATATCTAAAATGGAAATAAGACATAGCAATATGTTAGCTTGGCTATTAAATCCAAAAGAAACACATGGATTAGGAGATACATTTTTAAGAAAGTTTTTACAACATTGTGCTAAATCATATAATACACAAAAYRAYGATTTTAAAATTGATATAATTAAAGCATCACTTATGGACTGTGATGATTTTTTAGTAAGTAGAG
>NZ_CP048741.1:1285170-1285276 GCF_018336475.1 Romboutsia sp. 13368 | reverse complement strand
AATTTGCTTGGAAAATAAAATCTTTAGTAAAGAATCAAAACATCAACTTAAAAAATACTTAGACATAGTAAATAAAAGATACCCAGATTATAAAAAAGCCTTTATA
>NZ_CP048741.1:1285037-1285117 GCF_018336475.1 Romboutsia sp. 13368 | reverse complement strand
AATTATAGTGAAGTACTGTCAATGTTAGAAAATAGTATGGAGCTAAAGAAAGAATATATAAATCCAAGTGTGGAAATATT
>NZ_CP048741.1:1284849-1284993 GCF_018336475.1 Romboutsia sp. 13368 | reverse complement strand
ATGAGGAATTAGTAGCTATTTGCACAGAGATATATAAYAAGCATCAAAAAGCATTAGATTTAATTTATGAGTATAARCAAGATAATGAYATGCAAATAAAGAAAATCATAGAGGATACATTAGCTAAATATGATGATATAGAAA
>NZ_CP048741.1:1284652-1284796 GCF_018336475.1 Romboutsia sp. 13368 | reverse complement strand
GTTATACCTAAATGTGGAGAAGGTTGGACAAAGTCAAATAGAATTCTTTTATACGAGTTTCAAAATAAAGGTGGGAAGATTGTACTTAAATTAATCTTAGGTCCTGTTAAAGATAATGATAGTGATTTAAGAGAAATAGTATTT
>NZ_CP048741.1:1283941-1284012 GCF_018336475.1 Romboutsia sp. 13368 | reverse complement strand
ATACATTTACTTATAGTCGATATACTAAACCTATTATGTACTGTAACTATGGGACAGTTATTAGCACTTCA
>NZ_CP048741.1:1283681-1283882 GCF_018336475.1 Romboutsia sp. 13368 | reverse complement strand
ATAAATAATATTAACTTTACAATTTCTACCATTGTGAAGTTAATTATATTGTATCATTTTCAACACTCATTTAAAACATAGCCTAATATATAAACAATATAAATATATCAAAATTATAAATTTCAAGTTATAAAAAATACACTGTCAAAAAACTAGACAATGTATTTTGAGCAACGGATGTATCCAAAATGATTTCCCAAC
>NZ_CP048741.1:1280421-1283670 GCF_018336475.1 Romboutsia sp. 13368 | reverse complement strand
ATGTATCCAAAATGATTTCCTGACACGTCGCTCAAGCGAAGTTAAATTTTTATATACGATATTACTAACGGTAAAACTTAATGGAAATGTTACCTATTTGGTAAAAAATATCTTGCTATTAATATCAACAACAACTATAATGAAATTATAAAAGTTACCAATGGTAATATTTGGTTACCAAAAAGATTAAGAAGAAAGGGGAAATTATGAGGGTAAAACTTAGAAATATCAGAAAAGAACAAAACCTTACTCAAGAAAATCTATCAAAAATGGTAAACATACATAGAACCTATTACTCAATGATAGAAAGAGGAAGAAAAAATCCATCACTAAGAGTAGCTATAAGTATAAAAAAGGCTTTAAACTACAAAGATGATGATATATTTGAAAAACAATAAAAAATCTAAGGGGGAAAAATAATGAAACTAAATACTAAAGTAATTACGGGGAATGTAAAATTAAACTATGTAAATGTAAAAGAGGCAAGAACTAATGGATTATCTTCAGAGCCTAAATACAGCACAACAATACTAATACCTAAAGAAAGTAATACTATAGAAAAAGTATATGAAGCAATATACAATGCTACTAAAAATGGAATACAAACATGGGGTGGACAAGTTACAGAGAATTTAATAACTTGTTTAAAAGATGGGGACACAACAGGTAGAAAAGAATATGAAAATAGTTTTTATATAAATGCAACTTCAAAATATAGACCACAAATCGTAGATAAAGACTTAAAAATACTTAATCCTGATGAATTATATAATGGATGTTTTGGTAGAGTTAGTATAAACTTTTATCCATATAATCACAAAGAAAGTGGAAACTGTGGTATTTCTTGTGAGCTTTTAAATATTCAAAAACTAGAAGATGGTGAACGTATAATAAATAGAGCAAGTGCAATAGATGATTTTGGTGTAGTTGAAGATGGGATATTAGTATAATGAAAATTTTATCTATTGATATAGAAACTTATTCAAGTGTAGACCTTACTAAAAGTGGGGTCTACAAATATACCCAAAATGACTTTGAAATACTGCTTATTGCCTATGCTTATGATGATGAAGAAATAAAAATTATAGATTTAAAAAACAATGAAAAAATACCACCACAATTAAAAAAAGATATACTTGATGAAAATGTAATAAAAAGTGCTTTTAATGCTAACTTTGAAAGAGTATGCTTATCAAAATACTTTAACACCTACTTAAGTCCTAAGATGTTTAGATGTACACAAGTTCATTCACTATATTTAGGGYTACCACATGGACTTGATAATGTAGCTAAAAGTCTAAGGTTAAAAGAACAAAAACTTGAGGAAGGTAAAAGTTTGATAAGATTTTTTATGAAAAAGGAAAACCTAGACTTATTAACCTCAAATATAGAAAACAGCAAAAAAGCTGAAGCAATTAAAAAATACGAAGAATTTAAAAAGTATTGCATAAATGATGTTAGAGTTGAGCGAAGTATAAGGAAGGTTTTAGAAAAAGTTAAGTTACCAGAAAGTGAGCAAAAACTATGGGAACTAGATCAAGAAATTAATGATAGAGGGGTTTTGGTAGATAGTAATTTACTTAAAAATGCTATTTATTATGATAACTATTTTAAGAATACTTTAATAGAAAAACTTAAATCTATAACTAATATAAATAATCCTAAAAGCAATAATCAAATGAAAGATTATTTAAAGTCTTTAGGAGTTAATGTAAATTCACTTAATAAAGAAAGTGTAGCTGATTTATTAAATAGTGAAGAAGTTAAAGAAAATATTCATTATGAAAAAATAAAAGAAGTTCTAGAACTTAGGGCAATGTTAAACAAAACTTCAACTAAAAAGTATGAAGCTATGAAAAGGTGTATGTGTGAGGATGAAAGRATAAGAGGATTATTTCAGTTTTATGGAGCAAATAGAACTGGTAGATGGGCAGGAAGGTTGGTACAAGTTCAAAATCTTCCACAAAATAAGATGAATAATTTAGATGAAGTTAGAGAAAAAATAAGGAACAATATTAGTTTAAATTTTCCTAGTAGGAAAGAGAGTTTTAATCATAATTTCAATATAAACTTAAACTCAAACAATCAAGAAAACCTATCAGACACATTATCACAACTAATAAGAACAACCTTTATACCAAAGAAAAAACATAGATTTATAATAGCTGACTTTAGTGCAATAGAAGCTAGAATAATAGCTTATTTATCAGATGAAAAATGGAGAATAGATGTATTTAATACTCATGGGAAAATCTATGAAGCTAGTGCATCTAAAATGTTTAAAGTAGATATAGATAAAATAACTAAAGAAAGTGAATTAAGGCAAAAAGGAAAAATTGCAGAACTAGCACTAGGMTATCAAGGTGGAGTTAAAGCTTTAGTTAGTATGGGTGCTTATAATATGAATTTATGTGAAAGTGAGCTTATAGAAATTGTAAGGGCCTTTAGAAGTTCTAATGTAAATATTGTTAAGCTATGGAACAGAGTTGAAAAAGCATTTATACAATCAGTTAATAATAAARGTATTRTMCATTTAGATAAAAACATTAGTTTTATCTATGAAGGAAATATATTATTTATTAAACTACCATCTGGTAGAAGACTTTCATATATAAGACCAAGAATAGATTATRACAATGGTTTTAATAAAAGTGTTATAACCTATGAGGGAGTAGATTCTACAACTAAAAAACAAACGAGACTTACTACCTATGGTGGAAAGTTAGTAGAAAATATTGTCCAGGCAATAGCTCGTGATATATTAGGACAGGCTATGATTAATTTAAGAAATAAAGGATTTAACATTGTAATGCATGTACATGATGAGATAGTTTTAGAAGTTGAAAATGGATTATCAAGTGTTGAAGAAATATGTGAAATAATATGTGAGGAAAACAGATACTTAAAGGGATTAAAATTAAAAGCTGATGGCTTTGAAAGTAATTATTATAAAAAGTAAGTTATAAATGGGGGATATTATGAAACACGACAAAATTATGAATATATCAATAGGAAAAAGTAGAAAAGAATTAAATTATGTAAACTTAAATATGCTTTATTCAGAGTTTATAGATAARTATATTAAAAAAACAAAATATACAAATGAAACCTTTKATGAGTATATAAACTTTCCTAAAGATATACAAGACAATATAAAAGATGTTGGTGGATTTGTAGGTGGTACTTTAAAGGATGGAAAAAGGAAGAAGGACTCTATAATAAACAGAAGTTTAATAAGTTTAGATGTAR
>NZ_CP048741.1:1280056-1280382 GCF_018336475.1 Romboutsia sp. 13368 | reverse complement strand
ATATTGATTTTGCTATGTGTATATACACAACACATAAGCATACACAAAAAAGTCCWAGGTTTAGAATAATAATTCCTTTAAAGAATGAAGTAGATTCTATACAATATGAGGCAATAGCAAGAAAGATTGCTTTTGATATAGGTATAGAGTACTTTGATGATACTACCTATTCACCTTCAAGGCTTATGTACTTTCCATCTACTTCTAAAGATGGAGAGTATGTTTTTAAGTTAATAGATAAAGAGTGGTTAGACCCTAAAGATATATTAAATACTTATAGTAATTATAAAGATGAGCACTTATGGTATTATTCAAGCAAAGTAAAG
>NZ_CP048741.1:1278241-1279993 GCF_018336475.1 Romboutsia sp. 13368 | reverse complement strand
GGTGCATTTTGTAGAGTTTATAATGTATATGACGTAATAGATAAGTTTTTATCTGATGTGTATAAAAAGGGAGACATACACGATAGATWCACTTATATAAATGGAAGTACTTCTAATGGTGTGGTTATCTATGAAAATGGAAACTTTGCATACTCTCACCATAGTAGTGATGTATGTTGTGATAAACTTTGCAATTCCTTTGATTTAGTAAGACTTCATAAGTTTTCACATTTAGATAAAAATACTTCTATGGATACTCCTACTAATAAACTACCTTCATATATAAAGATGATAGAGTTTATAAGTAAGGATGAAAAGGTAATGCTAGAGTTTGGTCAAAGTAAATTAAATAATGCTATAAAGGAGTTTTCACAAGTAGATGATGAAAACTATGATAATAAAGACTTAAATAGCTGGACCTTAAAGACTTAAATAGCTGGACCTTAAAGTTAGAGGTAGGTAAAAATGGTACGTATAAGTCTAGTATTAAAAACATAGTAACAATACTTGAAAATGATATAAACTTAAAAGAYAAAATAGCTTATAACTTGTTTTCAAATAGAACAATAATAAAAGATGATTTGCCATGGAAAAAGGTAGTTGATAAAGAAAATGGCGATGTATGGCAAGACTCTGATGATGCTAACCTTAGAATGTATTTAGATACAAATTATAATATATCATCTCCACAAAGAATCTATGATGGTGTAGCTATAATAGAAAAAAGAAATGAGTTTCATCCAGTAAGGGACTATCTAAATTCTTTAACATGGGATAATGTAAGTAGAATAGAAAACTTAATGATAGATTATCTAGGAGCAGAAAATAGTGATTATACTAGAGTTACAACTAGAAAAATGTTAGTTGCAGCAGTTACTCGTATATTTAACCCAGGAACTAAATTTGACTACATGATGGTTTTAGTTGGAAAGCAAGGAATAGGTAAAAGTCATATAATAAGTTTACTAGGTAAAAATTGGTACTCAGATTCCTTAATTACAGTACAAGGAAAAGAAGCCTATGAGCAATTACAAAATGCTTGGATATTAGAAATGGCAGAACTATCAGCAACTAAAAAAGCAGAGGCAGAATCTGTAAAGCACTTTATATCAAAAACTGAGGATAGTTATAGACAAGCCTATGGAAGAAGAGTTGAAACCTTTAAAAGACAATGCGTGTTTTTTGGAACTACTAATGACATTGAATTTTTAAAGGATAGAACAGGTAACAGAAGATATTGGCCACTTATGGTTGGAGTAAATACTCCTACAAAGAACTTATTTAAAGATTTAAATAAACATGAAATAGATATGATTTGGGCAGAAGCCATGCACTTTTATAAAAAAGGTGAAAAGCTAATACTAGAAGGGAATGTTTTAACTGAAGCACTTAAAAAACAAGAAAAGCATTTAGAAAACAACAGCAAGGAAGGTATGATAAAGGAGTACTTAGATATTAAACTTCCTAAACATTGGTACGAGATGGATATATATGATAGAAGAAGGTTCATAAATGAAAATGAGTTTTTAAGAGCAGAGGATGATTATATAACAAGGGATAAGGTATGTAGTGCAGAAATTTGGGTAGAGTTATTTGGTGGAGATATAAAGAGTTTTCATAGGAGTAGTGCTTTAGAGATTAATGAGATTTTAAGAAGGACAAATGGCTGGGAAAGTTTAAAGGATGGAGAAGGAAAGCTTAGGTTTGGAAAGTATTATGGTATTCAGAGGGCTTTTGTAAGGAAAAGTTAAT
>NZ_CP048741.1:1277966-1278134 GCF_018336475.1 Romboutsia sp. 13368 | reverse complement strand
GTAACGCCTTTGGTAACGGGTAAAACGTTTAAATTTCAATAAATATGGCTATTGTTACCAAAGAGACGAAAAAACCTTAGAGTTTGTCTAACTAGGCAAAATTAAAGAAAAATTAGGCCTAATTAGAAAAAAGTTTAGACTTTAAGTTCTTTGGTAACGGTAATAAAT
>NZ_CP048741.1:1277409-1277656 GCF_018336475.1 Romboutsia sp. 13368 | reverse complement strand
ATTTTCAAGATTTGATATAAAGGCTAGAACTAATAAAAATGAAATTATTAATATTGAGATACAATTAAAAAATGAATACAATATGGTAAAAAGAAGTCTATATTATTGGAGTAAAATGTACGAAGAGCAATTAAATGAAGGTGATGATTATTCAAAATTAGAAAGAACTATTTGTATTGACATATTAAACTTTAAATATTTAGATAACAATAGATTCCACAATRGATATAGATTAAAAGAAATTGAA
>NZ_CP048741.1:1276725-1276883 GCF_018336475.1 Romboutsia sp. 13368 | reverse complement strand
TATAACTCCTATTTTTATTATTTAAATTAAGTATTATTTACCATACTATTAAGTTCATTGACAAAAATATTTAAATTTATTATAATYAACRTTAAAACTCTAAAAATYRTYCATKTTTAATTATATCACAAAAATAAATAAAAGTCAATAGTAAAAAT
>NZ_CP048741.1:1273395-1274530 GCF_018336475.1 Romboutsia sp. 13368 | reverse complement strand
AAAATAAATAAGATTATTAAAAAGGGGAGATTAATATGTTAGATATTAAAAATGATTGTAACCTTATACAAAAATATATAAAGAAGTCAAAATCTAGTTTAGAAGTATTTATGTATTCTCAAGGAGRAATTGYATTTATAATTATGACACCATTTGTTATTGCTCATAAGAAGTACTTTAAYAAAGTAAAAGAAAGTGTAAAAATTTTAAATGATTATTCAAGAAAATATAATTTAGATATAAAATTTGATGAATTCTGTGAAATAGAAAACTATGCAGTTTTGTATAATCAATCTCAATTAAGCTCATTAACAATAAAGCAGTATCAATGGAAATTAGATTATTTAAATAAGTTAAATGATAAGATNNNNATAATTAGTAATTGTTATATAATGTGAGTAAAAAGGGGGGTAAGATGAATTTTTCAAATTTTAGAAAATTAGATTATATATTATTTTATTTAGTTATTGCAGTTTTATTTATAGTTCAATTGTATGAGTTTTCATTAATATCTGTAATAGGTATATTATTGGGAGCTACAATACCTGCTTTAATTTTAGGAACTATAACTAATTTTATATTTAAAAAGAAGTAAACAATTTTAATATATTGCGAAATAATTCATATAAAAATAGCTAGACAWWRRAANACTYCAATATGTCTAGCTATTTTTATTATTTATTTATCACACAATTGTCTAACAGAGTCTTTTATTATTTTTACTCTCCAAAATATTTTTCAATAAAATCATATTTATCTTCATTTTCTACGTTTATATTTATATATTCTACATTTTCAATACCACAAACTCCTAAGGTACCTTTTACTACAACAGTTTCTATAGGGTTGTTTAATCCTTCTATTAAATATTCACTACTAGATTCTGATGTACTAACAACTAATCCTGACTTAATATTGTTTAAAAGACCTTTAGGTTTATTGTTTTCTTCTGTAAAAGCAAATTCTTTTAAAAATACTTTATCAAAGAAACCTTTAAGTATTGCTGGTACATTGTTAAACCATAGTGGGAATACTAATATTATTTCATCACTTTCTTTTAAGTGTTTTTGGTATTTTTTTACTAGTTCATCATCTGTTTCGCCTTTATTATAAAGTTGTTCTTGTTTTGCTATCA
>NZ_CP048741.1:1270917-1272563 GCF_018336475.1 Romboutsia sp. 13368 | reverse complement strand
TATATGATGAAATTCAAAACTTAATTACAACTTTTTGTATTTTCTTTTCGTTATGTGGCTTTGTTGTTAGTTGTTCTTTTTTTATATTTTTCAAAGACATTGAACTTCAAAAAGAGCAAATAGAGATGGCAGCTAAANTATACTTTTTATAATATAATTTTTATTATATTGATTTTTGTAATTGTTGATATRATTCGTCGTAAAATTAATGTTGATCGTCCTGTTAAAAAAATAAAAAAGGCTTTAAGTAAGGTTACAAATGGAGATTATTCTGTAAGACTTGACGCTTCTGAAGCTCAAAATAATTTTTCAGAAATTATGGAAAGTATAAATCGTATGACAGAGGAGCTTTCTGGAGTTGAAACCCTTCGTAATGATTTTATAGCAAATGTATCACACGAGTTAAAAACACCACTTTCTGTAATACAAAATTATGGAACATTACTTCAAAGTCCAAATTTATGTGAAGAAAAAAGATTAGAATATGCAAAAGCTATTACAAATTCTTCAAGAAAACTAGCAGATTTAATTACAAATATTTTAAAATTAAATCGCTTAGAAAATCAACAAATTTATCCAAATAAAAATAGATATAATCTTAGTGAACAACTTTGTGAATGCCTACTACAATTTGAAAATGTATGGGAAAAATCACAAATTCAAATAGATACAGATTTAGATGAAGATGTTATGGTAAATGCTGATATGGAGTTATTAAACATTGTATGGAACAATCTCTTTTCCAATGCTTTTAAGTTTACAGAATATGGTGGAAATGTATCAGTATGTTTAAAAAATAATGGAGAATTTGCCATTGTTAAAGTCAGTGATACTGGCTGTGGAATGCTCCCAGAGGTTGGTAAACATATTTTTGATAAATTCTATCAAGGGGATACATCTCATGCAACAGAAGGTAATGGACTAGGGCTTGCATTAGTAAAGAGAATAATTGATATTATCGGTGGTGAAATTTCTGTAAATAGTACACTAGGTGTAGGAAGTACTTTTACAGTTAAACTAAAAATCAATTAATAGCATTTAATAAATAGATAAGGAGTATTCCTATATGGAAAAGAAAAATAATACATTTGAGTATACATATTCTGCATTACAGCAGGAGGAAATAAAAAAAATACGCGATAAATATATGATAAAAACTCAAGTTGAAAGTAAAATTGAACAACTTCAAAAATTAGATAAAAAAGCTGAAAATCCAGGACTTATAATTTCTATTGCACTTGGTATCATTGGTACATTGATACTTGGTACTGGAATGAGCTTAGCATTAGTATGGACAAAGTTTATATGGGGGATTGTAATAGGGGTAGTTGGTATTATTATGTTGGCTATGGCATATCCAGCTTATAAATATATTACTAAAAAACAACGAGAAAGAATTTCTCCTCAGATACTTAAACTGATAGAAGAACTTGAACAAGGAAAATAAAATGTACACTATAAAGAAGATATTTTTATATGATTTTATTCACATTATTAATACATTACGAAAAATTTATAGTAAATTAGAAAAATAACCATACCTTGTAATTCAAATTATTGAAAATACTAAGRTATGGTTATTTTNATTATAATACTATCACGAAATTAACTAATATAGCCTATTATTAAATTTAACATTATCTATT
>NZ_CP048741.1:1266136-1266736 GCF_018336475.1 Romboutsia sp. 13368 | reverse complement strand
TACATGATATAAAGCTATAATTATGTAAATAGTGGTAATCGATAAAAAATACAAGTTTCGACAAAATACAACAGTATAAAAAAGCTATAATGTAGAAGTTGAGTGAAAGAATTTTCACATAGTAAAATATAATTATTGGGAGATTATTAAAAATGACTTGTAACTATTGTAAAAGTACAACAATTAAATATTTATTATCTGATACAAATTCTACATATACTTATTGCGGTGATTGTAATAATGATATTTATAGAGCTCATAAATACATAGCTATAGATTCTATTTTAAAAAGAATTTTAAATAATTTAAAAACTTTAAATGAAAAAAATCTAAAAATTGAAGTTAAAAAAGAAAATGGTTTTATTTCACTTTTAATAAACGATATAAAAGTTTTTGAAACTGATTTTAAATATGAATTTATAAAAAGAGATATATATCATTTAGAAAACATAATCCATGAATTAGTTGAGGATTATTATAAATTTGATTTATCAAAAGTTGACATTATAGTATGTTAATAAATTTTAAATTAAGTATAAAAAGATGTTAGTAGTAATACTAACATCTTATTTACATATATGAAAACTATAGTACTTAACT
>NZ_CP048741.1:1262052-1266129 GCF_018336475.1 Romboutsia sp. 13368 | reverse complement strand
AATTATATGCTTATTTAGATTTTAGATTATTTCTATATTGCTTTGGAGAAATTCCAATTTGCTTTTTAAATAGAGTATAAAAGTACGATGTATTATTTAATCCTATTAAATCTCCAATCTCTTCTATAGATAAATCTGTGTTTTTTAATAAATCAAGTGAAGTATAAATTCTTTTACTATTAATATATGTAATAATATTAACTCCTAATTCTTTTTTAAATAAGCGAGTTAAATAATCTGGAGATAGACCAATTTCATGAGCAACCTTCTTTACTGTAAGATTAGATGAAATATTTAAATTAATAAACATAAGTGTTTGTTTTATAACTGGTGAATACTTAGAAAGTGAATGCTCTTTAGTAAGAAGGCAATATGAATTTATCATTTTAATATGAAGATTATTGAGCTCTTCTAATGATACTGCTTGTTCAATTTTTATTGACCACTTTCCAGATAATTCATCTAAGTATATAGGAGGTACACCACCAAGGTAAGCTCCTCTACGGAATAGGGTATTAGCAGATAATAATAGATTCTTTGAATTTCTTACTGAATCTTTATTACGAATAATATTTGAACCACTTATAGTTTTTTTCATAAATTCCTTTTGTGCAAGTATTACATCACCATTTTTAATATAGGATATTAATTTATCTTCGCTAGCATATCGCTCCTCAATATCTTTGTACATAGAACTACGATTCATATCCTCAATAAATAAATCATAGCTAGAATCTTGTTTTGGTAAAATACTTAAATCTATAGTATTTAGACGAGGAGCTGTTTGATTTTTAGCAATATATTCATTTATAGTAAATAAAATTTCATAAACTGTTGATGCATCAATAGATGGTAGTGATTGATAATAAAGTTTTAACTTTTTAGCATAATCTAAATTTATTTGTAACTTATTAATAATAGAATAAATTAACTCATCACTAATTGGATTTTCTACAAATGGACCTACAACAAGATGTTCATCATTTTCCTTTGATATACACAGGATATAATGATTTGTATGAAATGGCGTTATAATATTTGTGATAGTTGAATTATCACATTGCTCTAAATATGGTTTTATACATTTTAAAAGATGATGATTTATCATAGAATAAAAATCTAAATCAGGTTCAAAAATAACTGAATCCAATTGACATTCTTTGAAATATTGTACTTTAACAGGAATACATTTTGATAATAACTTTGTTGCAAAATTTATAATATCTGACTGCATAAATATCTCCTTAAAACTAAATTATATTAAAAAATACATAAAAAACGTATATGTTAATATTATAGACGGATATATGAATAAAAAAAAGAAAAAAATTTGTTATAATTTAATCAAGACGTAGGAAAATGTTTGTCTTATGTCATAAAAATATTAAATTATACATGGACATTATATATTTAGATTTAGGGGGAAGAACATATGAGACAAGTATATAATTTTAATACAAAATGGGCATTTTCTAAAGAAGCTACAGAAGCTCCAAAAGTAATGCCAGAAAAATGGTATTGGGTTTCATTACCTCATACTTGGAATGATATAGATGGTCAAGATGGTGGAAATGACCTTTATAGAGGAACAGCTTACTATGCAAAAGAATTAGAAAAAATGGATTTACCAAAAGCTGATAAATACTATTTAGAATTTAATGGAGCTAATTCTTCTGCTACTGTATATGTTAATGGAAAAGAATTAGCACATCATGATGGTGGTTACTCTACATGGAGAGTAGACATTACTGATGTATTAGAAGATAAAAACTTATTTGTAGTTGAAGTAGATAACTCTGCAAATGATAGAGTATATCCACAAAATGCAGACTTTACTTTCTACGGAGGACTTTACAGAAATGTAAATATACTTGCAGTAAATGAATCACACTTTGATTTAGAATACTATGGTGGACCTGGAATAAAGGTTACTCCAGAGGTTGCAGATAAAAATGCAACTGTTGAAGTAGAAGTATTTTTAACTAATGCAAAAGAAAATCAAAAATTAAACTACATATTAAAAGATAGAGAAGGAAATATAGTTGGACAAAAAGAAACTAATGCTAGTGAAACTAAAGTAAGTTTTGAAATTGAAAATGTTCACTTATGGCATGGTAAAAAAGATCCATACTTATACAGTGCTGAAGTTTACTTAAAGCAAGATGATGAAGTTTTAGATAATGTAAGCACTAGATTTGGATGCCGTACTTTTAAAATAGATCCAGAATTAGGATTCATATTAAATGGTGAAGAATATCCTCTAAGAGGGGTTTCTCGTCATCAAGATAGATGGGGAATAGGTAATGCATTACTACCTGAACATCATGAAGAAGATATGGATATGATATGTGAATTAGGAGCAACTACAATACGTCTTGCTCATTACCAACATGACCAATACTTCTACGATTTATGTGATGAGAGAGGTATGGTAATTTGGGCAGAAATACCATACATATCTACACATATGCCAAATGGTAGAGAAAATACAATATCTCAAATGAAGGAATTAATAACTCAAAACTACAACCATCCATCTATAGTTGTATGGGGATTATCAAATGAAATAACTATGTCAGGAGAATCTAGTGAAGATTTAAGAGAAAATCACAGAATATTAAATGATTTAGTACATGAAATGGATAAAACAAGACTTACAACAATAGCTTGTGTATCTATGTGTAGTATGGATGACCCATATGTACAAATACCTGATGTAGTATCATACAACCACTACTTTGGATGGTATGGAGGGGATACATCTATGAATGGTACTTGGTTCGATGAATTCCATGCAAAATATCCAAATATACCAATAGGGTGTAGTGAATACGGATGTGAAGCATTAAACTGGCATACTTCAAATCCAGAACAAGGTGATTATACAGAAGAATATCAAGCATACTATCACGAAGAATTAATAAAGCAATTCTTCTCAAGAAAATATATGTGGGCAACACATGTATGGAATATGTTTGACTTTGGAGCAGATTCACGTAATGAAGGTGGAGAAAATGGACAAAACCATAAAGGTTTAGTTACATTTGACCGTAAATATAAAAAAGATGCTTTCTATGCTTACAAAGCTTGGTTATCTGATGAGCCATTTGTACATATATGTGGTAAGAGATATGTTGATAGAGTAGAAGAAACTACAAAAGTTACTGTTTACTCAAACCAACCAGAAGTAGAATTATTTGCAAATGGTGTAAGCCTTGGAAAACAATCTTCACCAGAACACTTCTTCTATTTCGAAGTACCAAATATGGGAGAAACTACTTTAGAAGCTATAGCTGGTGAGTGTAAAGATAACAGCTTTATACGTAAGGTAGAAGTATTCAATGAAGATTACCGTTTAAAAGAAAAAGGAGCTATATTAAACTGGTTCGATTTAGATATAATAGAAGGTCATTATTCTCTTAATGATAAAATAGATGACATAATGAAATCTGAAGAAGCAGGAAAAATATTTACTGACTTTATGAAACCTTTAATGGCAGGTATGATGGGTGCAGATGAAGTTGGAGAAGATAAAAAAGAAGATGATGGAAGCGGATTAGATAGTTTAATAAAAATGATGGGAAGCTTTACAGTTCTTAGATTAACAAGTCTTCTTGGTGCTGGACATGTAGAAGTTACAAAAGAACAGTTACTTGACTTAAATGATAAGTTAAATAAAGTTAAGTGTCCAGTTRAAKCTTTAGYGTAATATTTGTATTTAGGAGAAAATAAAATGAACAAAGAATTAATTACTCTTGGAGAAGCTATGATTGTATTCATTGCTGAAAATGAAGGTGATTTTACAGATATAGAAAACTTTTCAAAAGGAATTGCTGGAGCAGAGCTAAATGTTAGTATGGGACTTTCAAGATTAGGTCATAAAGTATCTTATATAACAAGATTAGGAAAAGATGTATTTGGTAATTATATTGAAGATGTAATTAATAGAGAAGGAATATTATCTGATAGTATTTCAAAAGATTCTGATTACTCTACAGGATTTTACTTTAAAACAAAAGTAAAAGATGGAGATCCTGAAGTACATTACTTTAGAAAGAACTCTGCAGCAAGCCAAAT
>NZ_CP048741.1:1260390-1262029 GCF_018336475.1 Romboutsia sp. 13368 | reverse complement strand
ATACTATATAATAAATCTATAATTATATAGTATTTTTATTATTAGAAAAAATCCTAGTAGAGTATAGACAATATACTTTATTACAAAATAAATAAAAATAATAATCTAAAAAAAGATAAAATAAGATATAAAAAATCGACTAAACTTAAGCCTAGTCGATTTTAAAATTTAACAATATATAATTAAGCTGTTTTACGAACTTTTGCTAATTTTTTTGAATTTTCTTCAACTACTTTTTTGCTTAATGGATAAGCAAATGCAAGTATTAAACCTATAGATATATAGCAAATACCTGGGAATATAGTTGATACTGTGTATATAGATTCTGTTACAGCAACTGTTTGAGTAGCAGAAGCTGAATTATAACCTATAAATGTTAATATAAATCCACCAAGTCCACCAGCTAGCGCTTGACCTATTTTTCTAGAGAATGAATAAACACCATATATAGTAGCATCATCTCTTTTTCCAGTTAATACTTCTTGGTAGTCTATTATATCTGTTATATTAGCCCATATAAGCATATTAAATGCAGTAGTTCCTACTGTAGCTGTAACTGTTATAGCAACATATACCCATGGATTTGTTACTCTTAAGAAGAATGCTACAAGATATAATGAACCTGCAAGTACCATTGCTGCTGTACCGATTTCTTTTTTACCAATTTTACCAGATAATTTAGCTAAGAAAGTAACTAATACTAAACTTATTGGAAGTGCAGCAGCACTATAAATTGATAATGCACCTATATTTTTGAAGTAATCTGCATATAAGTATTGATTCATAGTAGATACTGTTAATTGGCTAAGTAATAATACTATACTACATCCTATCATTGCTAATAATGCTCTATTTTTTAAGATTAAACCAAAATTCTTAAAGAAAGAAACTTTTTCTTTTTTACCACTATTATCTTTCTTTTCAAATTTAACACGTTCAGTAGTTAATTTGAAACATCCCATATAACATATGAAAGAACATAGTGAGAATATTCCAGCTATTATTGTAAAGTTAGTTCCGTTTACAAGTTGGTTACCACTAGCATCTGTATAATAAATAAATAATGGTACAAAGCTATTTACGATAACGCTAGCAACATTTGCCCCCATACTTCTCCAAGTTGAAAGAACAGCTCTTTCTTCAGGTACATCAGTTATAGCTGATGCCATTGAACCATAAGGTATATTTATAGCTGTATAACAGAAAGAACCCCATAATATATATGTTACAAACATAACAATTATTTTAACAGTCATTGAAGCTCCTGCTAAACCTGATTGGAACATTAAGAAACTCATGATAGATATTGGACCTGCAACTCTTTTTATCCAAGGTCTAAACTTACCATCTTTTGTAGGTGCAGACTTATCGATAATTGTCCCCATACCAATATCTGTAAAAGCATCTAAAAATCTCGATACTAAGAATAATATACCAACTATTGATGCTGGTACTCCCCAAACCTTAGTGTAAAATAACATTAGGAATGAACTTGCAAATAAAAATGAGAAATCGTTTCCTAAATCTCCAAGCAAGTACCCTAATTTGTCTTTAAACCCAAATGGTTTTACCYCTTTTGAATTATWCATTTTTATCCCCCTTGTAATACCTATGTAATTTTGTAATTGTCATATTACAG
>NZ_CP048741.1:1255572-1256750 GCF_018336475.1 Romboutsia sp. 13368 | reverse complement strand
AATATATCAACTACTATTTATCTTGGGGTAAATAAATTAAATAATGAAATGAAGGCACATRATATAATAAATATAACTCCAAGGGAAATATCAATAGAAGAGTTTATAAAAAATAATGTAGAAGAATTACCCAAAGAACTTTTAACACCATGTACAAAGCCAGTAAAATCTATTATAAGACAGCCTAATATAATGGAGAAGATATTTAGTAAACCAAAGCAAAAATATAACTTATATGTGCAAGCAGAAAATGAAAAGTATGAAAATGAATATAGGCTATATGAAGAAAATGAAATAAATAGAAATAATGAGATTAGTAAATACAATCTTCAAAAAGAGGAGCTTATAAAAACTAAAAAGGAACTATATAAAAATCAAGATGAAATACTTATAAGTGGATACAAAAAAGAATTATTAAATCAAATACAGTATCCATTTGAATTTGAAAAATGTATAAATACAGGGTATTGTAAGGAATCTAAAAAATTAGTAATAGATTATCTATTGCCAGATACAAAAATAGTTCCAAATGCAATAGGATATGAATACAAAAAAATAATAGATGGTATAAAGCCTATACCTATTGATGAAAAAGACAAAAATAATATATACAATCAAGCTGTCTATTCTATAGCACTTAATAGCATAAAAAATATATTCAATAAAGATAAATATAATAACATAGATACTATTGTATTTAATGGATATATAAATGATGTAGATTTATCTACAGGGAAAGATATAAGTCCATATATAATATCAGTTATGGTAGATAAAAATACTTTTAATAGTATTGATATGAATGAAATAGATAAGTTTAAATGCTTAACAGAAACTATGCAGGCAAGAGTAGAGGTAAATTCAAGTCTATGCTTAAATAGTATTACTCCTATATACAAATTTGATTATTTGAACAATTAGGCGTATAGTATAAAAGATTTGTAATATCAATATAATAAGCATAAAAAGTAGGAATAATACAAATGTCCTACTTTTTTAGTTTATAGATTGTCATTATAAGTACAACGCTTTATGTTTATATTAAATTAAAGACCTCTGTAGGTGTTTTATATCCAAGGCACTTGCAAGATCTATTATTTAAATTATCTTATAACAAGATGAAAAATAATTACCTGGTAGAAATAAGAATTATAAATAAATTATATATCAAATCATCT
>NZ_CP048741.1:1254471-1255533 GCF_018336475.1 Romboutsia sp. 13368 | reverse complement strand
TCAATGTGAGCAGTTTGCATCTGATAATAATATAAGTCTTATAAATGGGAATTTATTAGTTGAGTATTTTAATAAGTATGGTATAAGTTCATATATACTACAAAANCTAAAGATGAATTTTAAGAAGCTTTAAAACTTATAGCACTTCACGACTATGTATTAGAGCTTAAAAATAGATAAGAAGTGAGGAAAAAACATATGAGAAGTATAAACATACTAGATGAAATTTCAGATGGAAAACTATATGACATTGAAGATATAGTAAAAGCAGATACTTGTGGATGTGATGGATGTAATGATTGCTGTTGTGATGTTGGAGATTTAGTAGTACTTACACCTTTTGATATATATGAAATGGTAAATTACTTAGGTGTTGAATTTGATGAATTACTAGGAACTAATATTGAATTAAGACAAAATAACAAAATCTTACTACCATATTTAAAAATGCAGGGTGAAAATAAAAAGTGTAGCTTTTTAAATAAAGAAAATAGATGTACAATTCATTCTAAAAGACCAAATATTTGCCGTTTATTCCCTCTAGGAAGAGTATACCAAGATGATGATTTTAAATACTTCTTACAAGTAGGAAACTGCCCTAAAAATGATTTAAAAGATGTAAGTGTAAAAGATTGGGTAGGAATTGAAAACTATGATSAAAATAAAAAGTTTATATTAGAATGGTATAGATTTATTAAGGCATTAACTTTCCGTTTAAAGTTTGTCAGAGATGAACAAGAAATAGAGGCAATTAATAAAACTTTACTAGATAGTTGTTATCGTATTAAGATAAAAGAAGATGAGAATTTTTATAGTGAATTTTCAAAAAGATTACCAGAAATAAAAAATAAACTGGGAATTATTTAGTAAACTAAATTTTTATAATTAGGCTATGTTAGCCAACTTTGTGATGGATAATATAATTAGTAATTGTTATATAATGTGAGTAAAAAGGGGGATAAGATGAATTTTTCAAATTTTAGAAAATTAGATTATATATTATTTTATTTAGTTATTGCAGTTTTATTTATAGTTCAATTGTATGAGTTTTCATTAATATCG
>NZ_CP048741.1:1253557-1253846 GCF_018336475.1 Romboutsia sp. 13368 | reverse complement strand
GTATATAATATGGATTGGCCTACAACTAAAAATAATATACAAGCACAAAAATCAGAATATATAGATTTGTTAGATAGTCTAAAAAGTTTAGGTATGAATACTGTAATAGTTCAAATTAGACCTAAATCAGATGCACTATATAAATCAAGTATAAATCCATGGTCAGAGTATTTAACAGGAACACAAGGAAAAGATCCAGGGTACGATCCACTTCCTTTCCTAATTGATGAAGCTCATAAAAGAGGAATGGAATTTCATGCATGGTTAAACCCATATAGAATTACAACTA
>NZ_CP048741.1:1252018-1253347 GCF_018336475.1 Romboutsia sp. 13368 | reverse complement strand
ATTATCTTATAGCAAGATGAAAAATAATTACCTGGTAGAAATAAGAATTATAAATAAATTATATATCAAATCATCTATATCGATGTCGAGAAACTATACAGAAAGTTTGAATTTATAAAAAATATTTAACCTAAAACAAATCTTCCACAGCAGTGATCCAAGTGGTTCAGATTCAAAAAACTTAGAAAGTTATTATGATATTTATATGGATACTTTAACATGGATAGATGAACATATTATAGATTATGTAGCTCCACAAATTTACTGGACTATAGAGAATAAAACTAGTAATTATGAAGTTATGGTAAGTTGGTGGAATGATGTAGTTGAAGGTAGCTATGTAAGACTTTATATAGGTCAAAATATAGGAAATCCAGATATATCAAATGAAATCGACAAAGAGATAGAAATAAATAGAGAGTATGAAAATGTAAGCGGAAATATACTGTTTAGTGCTAGTAATATAATGGATAATACAAATAATGTAGTTGATAAGTTAAAAGAAGTATATAATTGCAAGGCTATTTTACCAACTAAATTAAATAATAAAGAGTAAGGCAAATTAAATAAAGATATAATTTATAATATAGTGGACAATAATAAAGTATCATACAAAATTAGAATATAAACTATACTTATATTATTTTAAATAATACATTGTATGTTATAATTTACCATATAATATCAAAATGGAGGATAACAAATGATTAAATTAAAATATAATGGTCATGCAAATATTTCATTAACAAAAGATGATATGACTATATTAATTGACCCATTTTTTACAGATAATCCAGTAAATAAAATCAATCCAAATGAAGTAGAATGTAATTACATACTAGTATCACATGCACACTTTGACCATATAGGAGATGCTATAGAAATATCTAAAAGAACAGGTGCAACAATAATAAGTACAGCAGAAATAGCAAATATGGTAGAAAGTAAAGGTTGTAATTCTCATGGTATGAACATAGGTGGAAAGTTTAACTTTGAATTTGGATCTGTAAAGGTTACACAAGCAATACATAGTGCTGGTATAGAAGGTGGAATGGCTTGTGGATTTATAATAGATTTTTATGGAAAAACTATATACTTTGCAGGAGATACAGCATTATTTGGTGATATGGAGTTAATAGGTAGAATGAATAATATAGATTATGCATTACTTCCAATAGGTGATAACTTTACTATGGGACCAGATGAAGCAATTGAAGCTGTTAAAATGTTAAAGCCAAATGTAGTTATACCAATACATTATAATACATGGCCACCAATATCTCANTCTCCACATAAATTTAAAGAAGATGTTGAAAGCAATACTGATGC
>NZ_CP048741.1:1250943-1251830 GCF_018336475.1 Romboutsia sp. 13368 | reverse complement strand
TGATATAGTTATATTTATACTATAAACAGTATTAGGAGTAATTGAGGTGATTTTATGAAACTTAATAAACCTGGAATGAGAAATATAAAAACAGGTATAGGGGTAATGCTATGCATTCTTGTAGGATACTTTAATATAATTGATAAGACTTTTTTTGCTGCAGTTGCTTGTATCGTATGTATGCAAACAACTGTAAAGAGTTCATTAACAGTAGGACTTAATAGACTTAAAGGTACCTTTATTGGAGGGATTATGGGGTTTTTATTTGTACTTATAAGACCGGGAAATCCAATACTTGCATGTTTAGGTATAATTGCAACTATATATATTTGTAATATTTTAAAGGTAAATAGTTCAATAACAATAGCTTGCGTAGTATTTTGTGCAATAATGATAAATATAGGTGTAGAAAGTCCATTAGATTATTCTATACATAGAATAATAGATACATCTATAGGAATTATTATAGGGGTATGTGTAAATTACTTTATATATAGACCAAAATAYTTAGAACGTATATATAATGAAATTAAAATAATAGAAAGTAAATCAATAGAATTACTAAAAACAGAAATAGAAAAAGGACATCATGCAAATATATCCACACTTAAAGATGAAATCACTAAGCTAGAAGGCTTATATAAAAACTACTTAGATGAATTAGAGTATAGTATTGAGGATACTAATAATGAAGAGATTAATGAAACTATCAAAAGATGTAAGCAAATATATTTACATTTACAAGTTTTAGAAAATATGAAATATAAATGTTATTTAGATGAAGAAACATATATAAAAACAGTAGATTTATGTGATGGATTAGATGGGTATGTAGAAGTTAAAAATGATATAAGCCCAGTTTATAACTATCATATAAAGATGATAAT
>NZ_CP048741.1:1250816-1250931 GCF_018336475.1 Romboutsia sp. 13368 | reverse complement strand
GAATCTATTGATTTTTTAGAAAATTAGAGTTAATTTAATACTGTTAAGTTTACAATTTTAATATAATACGAATAAAAATAGGGATATATCAATAGGTATATCCCTATTTTTATTA
>NZ_CP048741.1:1247100-1250782 GCF_018336475.1 Romboutsia sp. 13368 | reverse complement strand
ACAATATTATTTTTATTTAAAGGTATATCTAAACTATTACTATTTATATTAATTTCATCTATTTCATTTTATTTATTTTTATAAAATTATAAGCATATATAAAATTGGTACAAATATAATTAAACCTAATATATTATATAAAGTAAATGACTTCATATAATTATCATTTCCAAACTCACTACTATAAATCTTATAAGATATAACACTAGCAAGAGATGCTATTAAAGTTCCCATACCACCTATATTTACACCTAAAAGAAGTTCTTTAAAGTGATTAGTAAATCCTGATAAAAGCATAGTAGCAGGTACATTACTTATAACTTGACTAGATAGTACAGAAGATAAGAATGTAGATTGAGGACTACCTAAAATACCTTCCATAAAGTTTTTTACAACATCCATAGTTGAAATGTTTCCAACAAATATGAAAAATCCAACAAATGTAATTAATAATGAATAATCAACTTTTGTAAATAGCTTTTTATTAAGAAGTAAAACCATAACAATAGTTATTAAGAAAGTAAGTCTATAATCAATAATATGGAAAACTGATAATAATATTATTAAAAATAATCCACTAAATAAATAAACATCTCTTTTATTATCTATTTTAATAGTTTCTAAATCTAGACTTAAATTCATCTTTTTATCCTTAATAACAAGGAAAACTAAAAATAATACAGCTAAAATAACTATAGGTAAAGTAATATTAAAGAAATCCACAGGGCTTAAATTATAAAAAGAATATATAAATAAGTTTTGAGGATTACCCATAGGAGTAAAGCTACTTCCAAGGTTAGCTGCTAATGTTTGAAATATTACTATTTTTAATACATTAATATTAGCTTTTCTTGCAATAACTACACTAAGTGGAACAAAAGTTATAAGTGCAACATCATTAGTAACTATCATTGAAGATATAAACGTTATAAATACTAATGCTAAAGATATTGAAGTGTAGGTATTACATTTTTTTAGTAAACCTATAGCGATGCTATCTAGAACTTTTAATTCTTTAAAAGCAGCAACAACTATCATAAGGTTAAATAATAATATAAGTACCTTAAAGTCAATGTATGACATTTTAGGCATAGAAATAACAGAACTAAGTATAGCAAGAGTAACTGCTATAACTAGAACACATTCCTTTTTTAAGAACTCAACAAATGAGTTTTTAGCTTTTGATTCTTGTGTTTGAATAATTTGACTCATTTTTCTCTCCATATAATAAATTTTATCATCAAGATTTTACACTATTATAGTGTATATATCAAATGAAATTTTAACATAAGATATTCAAAGATTATATAAAATCAAATAATTGAATATTATCAATATGAATGATTTTAATGTAATACTTAGATAGAGGTGGGGTTATTAAAAAGTTACCAATAGTTATTTTTAATTCTATTTTTTTACATATCGTAATATTTTAATTCAAAATGCGCAATCTAAGATAAAGAAGAATTACACATTAGGAGGATAAAATGAAGAAAAAGCATATCTATGTTTTGGCTACAGGTGGCACCATATCTGGAAAAGGTGAAGAAGGTAAAACATTAAATTATACAATTGGCAAATTAAATATAGATGATATTATTAAAGATATAAAGGGAATTGACAAAATAGCAAGAATTACTACTGAGCAGATATTTAATATTTGAATAGATTATATACAAATAGTTACCTTAATTAAGGTAACTATTTTTTTTATTTACGTATAGAGTAAGCACATAAAAACAAAAATAAGGGTAGGAATTTTTTTAGGAGGTGACAATTTTTGTATATACTAATAAGTCTTATAGGAGGACTTGGCTTATTTCTTTATGGAATAAATGTAATGGGTGAAGGTCTTCAAAAATCAACAGGACCTAAATTAGAAAAAGCTATAGGGCTTTTAACAAGTAATGTTGTGATGGGGGTATTAGTAGGAACAGTTGTTACAGGAATAATACAAAGTAGTGGTGCAACAACTGTTATGGTAGTTGGTTTTGTAAATGCAGGAATAATGAATTTATATCAAGCTATAGGTGTAATAATGGGAGCAAATATAGGTACAACTGTAACAGCACAGCTAGTATCTTTTGATGTTAGTATATTATCATCGATAGCTCTTGGAATTGGTATAGTTTTATATATGATTGGTTCAAAATCAAAACCAATGCTTAAAAATATATCAGAAATATTAATAGGTTTTGCAATTCTATTTATTGGTATGAAATTTATGAAAGATGCAGTAGCACCATTATCAGAATATCCAGTATTTAGAAAGGTTTTAGCACAGCTTACAAGGCATCCATTATTAGCATTACTAGCTGGTTTTTTAATGACTACAGTACTTCAAAGTTCTAGTGCATCTATGGGGATATTAATAGCATTATCTTCTCAAGGATTAATGCCACTAGCAGGAGCATTACCAATTTTATATGGAGATAATATAGGGAGTTGTACAACATCCCTTATATCTAGTATAGGAGCTAATAAAAATGCAAAAAGAGCAGCTACTATGCATTTATGCTTTAATATAATTGGTACTCTTTTATTTATGCTTATATTAAATAAGCCTATAACTATGGTAGTTGAGTATTTAAATCCTACAGATCCAGCTAGACAAATAGCAAATTCACATACATTATTTAATATAGTAAATGTTATAATATTACTCCCTTTCTCAAGACTTATAGTTAAGTTAGCTATGTTAATAATACCTGACAAATCAGGTGAAGAGGAAGATGATAGTATTGTTACAAAGTACTTAGATGAGCGAATGCTAGAAACTCCTGCAATAGCTTTTGGTAATATAGTAAGAGAATCACTTAGAATGGGAGAAAAGGCAAAACAAAGTTTAACAAGTTCTGTTATAGCAGTACTTGAAAAATCAGAAGAAAATATAAATATAACCCTTGAAAAGGAAGAGCTTGTAAATGAACAACAAAGAAGAATTTTAGATTATTTAATTAAATTATCAAATAAAGCATTAGATCAAAAAATGAGGATGACATTAGATTTATTATTTCATACTGTAAATGATATAGAAAGAGTAGGGGATTTATCTGAGAATATAGCTGAATTAGCAGAATCTTCTATAAAAAATAATATCAATTTATCAGAAAAAGCAATAGACGAAATAAAAGTAATTTATGAAAAAGTACTAGATGCATATACATTAGCTCTTAAAGCTATGAGAGAAAATAATATAAGTATTGCTAATAAAGTTTTAGAGATAGAAGAAATAGTTGATGATATAGATAAGTCATATAGAAGTCAACATATGTCTAGATTAAATCAAAATTTTTGTAGTGTAGACTCAGGTATAGTGTATTTAGATTTACTAACTAATTTAGAAAGAATATCAGATCACTCTGCAAGTATTGCTAAAAGAGTTATAAAAGTTAATGAGTAATATACATAAAAGGTGCCTGAAAAATAATGTTATTTATTAAAGGTACTTTTTATATAGTGTATTTTAATTGTAAAAATCAACTATAACTGTATATATGAAGTAGAATAATTGATTAAATATACAATAGAATTTTTTATAATTTATGACATAAAAATACAGCTATAAAAGAGAATAGGTAATATGAACTTTGAGTAAAATTTATTCAAGTAATTAAATATTTACAAATTAAAGGYTTAAATTAGGAGGTCAAAAATGAGAAATAGTTATAAAAAATTATGT
>NZ_CP048741.1:1237713-1237822 GCF_018336475.1 Romboutsia sp. 13368 | reverse complement strand
GAAAATAGGATATACTTATAAAGGTAAAATAAAAGTAAAAATATAAGGATATAACAATGAATAAAATAATAAAAGTATCTATTAGAGGTTTAGTTGAATTTATAATGAG
>NZ_CP048741.1:1236850-1236947 GCF_018336475.1 Romboutsia sp. 13368 | reverse complement strand
ATAACAGCAAAAGAAAAAATATGTAAAATGGAAGAAGTAAACTGTAATCCAGAATATTGTCCTTATGCAAATGGATATTTTGATAGGATAAATAACT
>NZ_CP048741.1:1236694-1236777 GCF_018336475.1 Romboutsia sp. 13368 | reverse complement strand
GTATGTCCATTTGAATTATCTTTAGATTTAAGTAATTGGTGTGATGGAATCATATGTGATTATAATTATGCATTTGATCCTAG
>NZ_CP048741.1:1236083-1236204 GCF_018336475.1 Romboutsia sp. 13368 | reverse complement strand
ATGAAAAAAGCAAAATCAAATATTATATTTTCAGCAACACTTATTCCTATGGATTACTTTATGAAAATGTATAGTTATGATGAAGAAGACTTTATTATAAATTTGAAAAGTCCATTTGATG
>NZ_CP048741.1:1235800-1235974 GCF_018336475.1 Romboutsia sp. 13368 | reverse complement strand
AAAGGGAAATTATATGGTATTTTTACCATCATATAAGTATATGGAAYTAGTATTTGAWAAAATGAARGAAAACTATCCTAATATAAATACATCAATACAAGAAAGTAATATGAGTGAAGAARCAAAAGAAAAGAACAAGAGCAACTATAGCAAAAGAAAAAGGTCTAGAAGCTT
>NZ_CP048741.1:1235695-1235765 GCF_018336475.1 Romboutsia sp. 13368 | reverse complement strand
GTATAGATTTAACCAATGATAAACTTATAGGAGTTATCATAGTTGGAGTTGGTATGCCTCAAATTGGAAT
>NZ_CP048741.1:1233539-1234949 GCF_018336475.1 Romboutsia sp. 13368 | reverse complement strand
TGTTAGACAATTGTGTGAWAATAAATAATAAAAATAGCTAGATATATTGGAATTTCCATTGTCTAGCTGTTTTTATATAAATCTTAAAACTTAATTATTCTTAATAGATTTAATAAATAGGAAATATGCGATTATAGTCGTGAAAAAATATATTACCCAAGAAGCCTGATACCCAAAAGAAGTATCAGCTATAACACCTGATAAAAACGGTCCAATTGAAGTACCAAGAATAAAAAACATATTTACAAAACCAAAAATTACAGAGTAGTTTTCATTACTAAATAATCTACTAACTCCATAAGATGGCCAAATAGAAGACATACACATAGTAAGACCATAAAATATAGTAAATAAGTATGCAAAGAGTGGATTACCTGCAAGTATTAAAAAAACTACACTAATACAACTTATAGTTCCCATAAAATATAAAACTATTTTAGTTTTAAACTTATCAAATAAAATACCACCTACAATATTTGCTATTAAACCTGTAACAGCAAGAGTAGAACCTATATTTGCATTAAAAGAAATTGAATATCCTAAAACTGATAGATATGGCTGTATATGTTGCTTGATTCCAGCAAAGCTTATACCCATAAGTAAAAGACCTAAAGAAAAAGTCCAAAATGAAGGTGTTTTAGATATATCCTTAAATGTATAGGACTTATCCTTTGATTTATTATTTTTATTATTTTGTTCTTTTAATTTATTCATTACATCATCTGGTCTTTTTGCTATAAATAAGCTTATAGGAAGTGAAACTATAACAACTATAGCTCCTAAAAATAAATAAGCAAGCCTATAGTTATATCTTTCTAAAAATCTAGATACTATTTGCATCCAAAAGAATGAACCTGTACCTATTCCTGCAAACACTATTCCCATTATAGAACCTTTTTTCTCTGGTTCAAACCAGTCTGATATCATTGTTGATATTGGTATTGTTGTAAGTCCACACATTCCTATTGCAACGACTACTCCTATTAGGTAAAAGGATAGTATATTGTTTGCAAATCCGTATAGTATGAATCCACCTCCAGCAAGTATTGATGATAAGGACATTATTATTTTTATATTTATTTTATTTAATAAGCTTCCTACTAAAGGAGAGAATATTGCTACTGTTATTGCTGTAATTGTGAATGATAGAGAGAACTCTCCAATGCTAAAGTTTCTTGCTTTTATTACTGGTGCTGTTAGTATTGTATTTACGCTATTTACTATACTAAATGCTACGGCCATAAGTATAAAACTAGATATAGCTATAATATATTTATAATTATTTTTATATTTATCCATAGTTTGTCTCCTTTATTGAAGAATTTCAAGTATATTATTAGAATTCCAAATATAGCATAGATAATGCAGATGTTTTATTGATTTAATATATTTTTTACTTTAAAATTATCA
>NZ_CP048741.1:1232614-1233481 GCF_018336475.1 Romboutsia sp. 13368 | reverse complement strand
TAATATTTATAAATAATAATCTATTCATGTATTAGCTATATTAMATTTGYTTATCCTTAGCTTATATATAATAGAATTAAATAGAAAGGTGAAATTTATGATATACTTAAGCAATTATAAAATCGGTTTAGAAGATATAGGAAKAAATAATGAAGCGACTAATAAATCGCTTCTTAAAATAATGCAAGATGTGTCAGGACTTCACAGTGCATCTGTAGGCTATGGAGCTTTAGATATAGAAACTAAAAAAAGAGCTTGGATGATTTTAGATTGGAAGATGAAGGTATTAAAAAGACCTAAATATAATGATGAGATAAATGCACAAACATGGTCTAGAAAAGCAGAAAGACTATATGCTTATCGTGATTTTGAACTTAAAGATAAAGAAGGAAATATAGTTGCAATTGGAACATCAAGATGGATTTTGGTTGATATAGATAGAAGAAGACCAGTAAGACTTACATCAGATATTACAGATTTATATGAGTCTGAAACAGATAAAAGTGTATTTTCAGAAGAAATGGAAGATATAAAATCCGAAGATTATCTTTTTAAAAAGGACTACGCTATCCAAAGAAGAGATATTGATATTAATGGACATATGCATAATTTAAACTATTTAGATATGGCATATGAAGTTTTACCAGAGGATGTTTATAAGAATAAGGTTTTTGACAATATAAGAATAGTATACAAAAAAGAAATAATGTATGGTCAAAAGGTTGAATGTTATTATGAGGAGCAAGATAATAAGCATATTATTACTGCAAAATGCGAAGAGAAAATAAATGCAATAATAGAATTATCATAAGGTTAATATACATAAAAAATAGCACTTTACTTACATTTATTGTGTAGTTTAGTGCC
>NZ_CP048741.1:1232388-1232573 GCF_018336475.1 Romboutsia sp. 13368 | reverse complement strand
TACTAGGAATGATTTTATTTAATTTTATATAATACTTAATCTTGATTTTCTTTTCCATCTTGGTATAAAATTCATATGACAAAATAATTTAATAATATAGANGATGWAWATAATTTATTCTATTACAGCATTTATGTTATATAAAAGTAAAATACTATAAGAATAAAAACATCTTAAATACATTA
>NZ_CP048741.1:1230698-1232379 GCF_018336475.1 Romboutsia sp. 13368 | reverse complement strand
CTGAATGAAAAAATTAGGACATCTTAAATTTCAAGTTGACAGGCTTAAATATTAAATTAATACGTATATTATATTAAAACGTAACATAGATTAAAATGTATTTACATTAAATACGCACTAGTTAATATTTAAAGTAGAGAGGGGTATATATAATGAGTGAATTAGCAAAGTTTAATGATCAATTATTCAAAAATGTAATATCAAACCCTACAGAAGAAGAATTAAGAAACTTATCAAAACATATGGAAAAAACAACTGAATTTAATAGTGCAAGTTATGTAACAAAAGTTAGAAACAGAAGTGCTAAAAATACTTATATAGTTGATGAAATAGAAGTTGGTGTTGACCAAAARGAAATAAGTAAAGAAGAAGCAGATAAAGTACTTCAAAAAGTAATAGAATATGTAAAAGATAAAGAAGTAGTAAGAGTAGACCGTCAAATGGGTATGGGAGATAAATTTTCATATAATTGTAGATTATATATATCAAAAGAATACTCTAGAATAGCATACATGTGGAATAATACATTAAATCCATCAACAAATCCTGAAAATCCAGATCTTTTAAGTATATACATACCTGAATGGCCAGAAAGAATGATGATAGCTTATCCTGAAACAGGATTAACTTTAATACTAGGAAGTGACTATTTTGGTGAAGCTAAAAAATCTTTCTTAAGAATGGCTATGTATAAAGTTAAAGAAGAAGGTGGATTAGGATTCCATGCAGGAAGTAAAGTTCTTAGAGTTTATGACAAAAACAATAACTTAAAAGATGTTGGATTTATAATGTTTGGCCTTAGTGGAACAGGTAAAACTACATTAACTATACATGACCATGAATTAGAGGGCGAAGAAAAATCTATCGTTAGACAAGATGACGTTATATTCATGGATGAAAATGGATATTGCGTAGGTACAGAAACTGGATTCTTTATAAAAACTGAAGGATTACACCCAGACCAACAAGGTGTATTATATAAAGCTGCTACAACAGATAGAGCTATACTTGAAAATGTAAAAGTTTATGATGATGGAAAAGTTGATTTTGATGATGTAAGCTTAACTTCAAATGGTAGAGGTATAATATTAAGAAGTGAAGTACCAAATACTGATGATACTATAGACTTAGAAAAAGCAAATAAAATAATATTTATAACTAGAAGAAATGACATAGTACCACCAGTAGTTAAATTAAATCCAGAGCAAGCATTAGAAGCATTTATGTTAGGAGAATCTATAGAAACTTCAGCAGGAGATCCAACAAAAGCAGGTCAATCAAAAAGATGTGTTGGAACTAATCCATTTATAATGGGACCTGAGATAGAAGAGGGATTAAGATTAAAAGAAATATTACAAAATAATCCTGATATGGAATGTTATATATTAAATACAGGTAGTGTTGGAGCTAAGGGAGACTTTAAAGGTGAAAAATTAAGTATAAAAGTATCAACAACTATAATGAAAGAAATAGCTAGAGATACTATTAAATGGGTACAAGATAAAGAATGGGGATATGAAGTACCAGTACAAATTAATGGTATAGATATAGAAAAATATAATCCAAGAAGTTATTATACAGAAGAAGAATACAAAGTTTTAGCATCTAAATTAAAAGCTGAAAGAAAGGCTTGGTTAGCTAAATATGAATTAGCACAACCAACAAGATCAGAATAGACATT
>NZ_CP048741.1:1230508-1230688 GCF_018336475.1 Romboutsia sp. 13368 | reverse complement strand
AATAAAATATTAATTGAATACAGATAATATCAATAAATTTTTGAGCAATGAATATGACCGAAGCGGTAGCGAGTGTCATATCATTGGCGAAATGAGCGTAGCGAATTTTAGCTTTACAATACAACACCTATCTAAATTCTAAAATTATGAGTATAATAAATATTAACCCTAAAAATAAAA
>NZ_CP048741.1:1229899-1230500 GCF_018336475.1 Romboutsia sp. 13368 | reverse complement strand
TCTCCATAAAAATTGAATGCCGAAGTGGCGGAACTGGCAGACGCACAGGACTTAAAATCCTGCGGGACTTACCTCTCGTACCGGTTCGATTCCGGTCTTCGGCACCATTTTTACCATTAACATCGCGGGGTGGAGCAGTTGGCAGCTCGTCGGGCTCATAACCCGAAGGTCGCAGGTTCGAGTCCTGCCTCCGCAACCATTATAAAATGGCCCATTGGTCAAGCGGTCAAGACACCGCCCTTTCACGGCGGTAACAGGGGTTCGATTCCCCTATGGGTCACCAATTAAATATGCGGGTGTAGCTCAATGGTAGAGTTCCGGCCTTCCAAGCCGGCTGTGAGGGTTCGATCCCCTTCACCCGCTCCAGATTAAACYNNNNAATAAAATACACAAGGAGAATATAATATGGAGAGTATTTTTACAAGAAGAAGTGTAAGAAGATACAAAGAACAAAAAGTAGAAAAAGAAAAAATAGATAAACTATTAAGAGCAGCTATGCAAGCACCATCTGCAAGAAACCAACAATGYTGGGAGTTCATAGTAGTTGAAGATAAAGAAAAACTAAAWCARTTATCAAATATGACACCATCCTCTAAGCTAA
>NZ_CP048741.1:1224880-1225202 GCF_018336475.1 Romboutsia sp. 13368 | reverse complement strand
GCTCATAACCCAAAGGTCGCAGGTTCGAGTCCTGCCTCCGCAACCAATTACAAAAATAGAACTCTTATATCTTTTGATATAAGAGTTTTTTATATTAAAGATAAAATTATAGATAAAAATATTTTAAAATAGAATATTTCTTATTTTATAAATAGTTTATTTAACCAAGTTTTCTTTTTAGTAACACAAACTTCATCAGATAAAAGTCTCATATGATAAGCATAAATAGCATACTCACCAAGTTTATCAACTAATTTATTATTCACATAAGCTSCAACAAAAGCACCTATACCAGGTACTAATTGTAAAAGTTTAGCTAAGT
>NZ_CP048741.1:1224627-1224864 GCF_018336475.1 Romboutsia sp. 13368 | reverse complement strand
TTTTTGCTGAAAACTTCGCCAATCTAAATCATTTATATCATCAGATAAAGTATCTTTATATTCATCCCAATTCTCTATTTTAKCAAAAACATTATTAACATGCTCTTGACTAGAAAAAGCTAATTGGAAAATGCTTAATATATACATCCTTTCTCTATAATCTTTAACATCAAATCCATAAATACTAGCAAGTTCATAAAGGAGTTTAATTTTTATACTAAGTAAAAGARRTAAATC
>NZ_CP048741.1:1224287-1224596 GCF_018336475.1 Romboutsia sp. 13368 | reverse complement strand
GTACCTGCTCCTTCAATCATAGCAGTATTTTTATAAGTTTTTATCTTATCATATGCTAAATCATCTCTTTCTTTTAAAGAAAGTCCTATTAATGGCTTTTTAGTAGTATATTTAGAACCAAATAAAACAACCTYAGTCATATTTTTTATAGCAGAAGTAACTATATTATGATAATTATCAGGTAGTACAGAATTAAATTTATTCTGAACTCCTTTTGAAGCTTTATTTAAAAGAGAKGGYTTCTTTCTCATTTYATTTTTCCATATTTCTAATTCTTTTAATTTTATATCATTATAATTTTCCATTTTA
>NZ_CP048741.1:1222766-1222899 GCF_018336475.1 Romboutsia sp. 13368 | reverse complement strand
GTTCCTGTTGGTGAGAGGGAATTAAGAATATTAAAATGAAAATGGCCTTGGAGTGGTGTACCGAGATTCTATTAGAATTTAGGCTACGACGGATTCACCCGTTACAGTGATAAAGTATAACCAATATATTTGG
>NZ_CP048741.1:1221081-1222657 GCF_018336475.1 Romboutsia sp. 13368 | reverse complement strand
TAACCAATATATTTGGCGTACTTGATGAGGTTTATGCCGTAAGGTATAAATAAATTAGGATGGTAACACGAAGATATACTCTCGTTCCTAAGGCTTAGCTCTTAGGTATGAGAGTTTTTTATTTGTAAAAATATTAAAATTTATTTTTATAAATTAATGTGATTATAGTTCTAATCAGACATTATTAATAAATTTATAAAAGGGAGAGGTTAAATATGAACAATGAAATAAAAAAAGGGAATGCATATGCATTATTACCACTAGTAGTATTTTTACTACTATTTGTAGGAAGTGGGGTTATAAGTGGAGATTTTTATAAAATGCCAGTATTAGTAGCATTTATTATATCTGCAGGTGTAGCCTTATTATTTAATAAAAAAGCTACTTTAGACGAAAAGATGAGTGTATTTTGTAAAGGAGCAGGAGATAGTAATATAATTTTGATGGTTATAATATTTTTACTTGCAGGTGCATTTTCAGGKACTGCTAAAGCTATGGGTGGAGTWGATTCAACTGTAAATTTAAGTTTATCAATACTTCCTGCTAATCTTTTAGTTGTAGGATTATTTGTTATAGGATGTTTTATATCAGTATCAATGGGAACTTCAGTAGGTACAATAGCAGCATTAGCTCCAATAGGACTTGGAATAGCAGAAAAAACGTCTATACCAGTAACATTAATATTAGGCGCTGTAGTAGGTGGTGCTATGTTTGGTGATAACTTATCTATRATATCAGATACTACTATAGCAGCAGTTAGAACTCAAGGTTGTGAGCTTAAGGATAAGTTTAAAACTAACTTTTTAATAGTTTTACCAGCAGCAATAATAACTGTTGTATTACTTGCAGTGATAACATCAGGTATGAAGTTAATTTAGATAGTGGATATGAATATGAATTGATAAAAGTAGTACCATATTTATTAGTATTAATAGGGGCATTATGTGGAGCAAATGTATTTGCACTACTTGGTAGTGGAATAGTGTTTGCAGGTATAGTAGGATTAGTAACAAACTCATTTGATGTATTTGGATTAATAGAAGCTATATCAACAGGAATGTCAGGGATGTATGAACTTAGTTTACTTGCAATAATAATAGGTGGAGTTGTTGAACTTATAAAGTTTAATGGTGGTATAGATTATGTACTTTATTTTATAACTAGCAGAATTAGAAGTAAAAAGGGTGCAGAATTTGGAATTGCAGCTTTGGTAAGTATTATAGACTTATGTACTGCTAATAATACTATAGCAATAGTTAYTGCAGGACCACTTGCTAAAGATATAGCACAGAAATACGATATAGATCCAAGAAAATCAGCTAGTATACTTGATATATTCTCATCTTGCTGGCAAGGAGTKATACCTTATGGAGCACAGYTWTTAACWGCAGCAGGAGTAGCTTCTATATCTCCAGTAGAAATAATGCCATATCTTTTTTATCCAGGTTTAATGTTTATATGTGGAATTATATCAATAGCATTTTCGGGAGTATTATTAAAAGAAGAAAACTTACAAAAAATAATATAACCATCTATATATTTAAAAATAAACTTAAATACAATTGTTAATATAAAA
>NZ_CP048741.1:1220906-1221001 GCF_018336475.1 Romboutsia sp. 13368 | reverse complement strand
TAAAAATATATAATAAAATCCTTAAAGGAAAAGAGCCATCACTATGGCGTATTATAATTTATTATAAATGCGGTGTATAATATTTAAGAATGGCC
>NZ_CP048741.1:1220267-1220623 GCF_018336475.1 Romboutsia sp. 13368 | reverse complement strand
GGAGGAATTACAATGTCATCATTAAACTTGTTAAAAGATAATGAGAAAAAAATATTTTTTCATTATTTAATACCATCAATTTGTTCTACATTAGTCACGTCTATTTAYATMYTAGTARAYACKCTWATAATTGGTCAAGGAGTTGGAGCAGATGGAATATCAGCACTTAATATATTCTTATCATTTTATTCTCTTTATATGGGAATAGGATTAATGTTTGGTATAGGTGGAGGAATATTAATGTCAACTGAAGAAGGAACGGGCAATATTGAAAAATCAAAAGGATACCTTGTAACAAGTGCTATTTTAGTATCAATTGTTGCAATTATATTAACAATAGTTTCAGTGTTTAATTT
>NZ_CP048741.1:1220049-1220260 GCF_018336475.1 Romboutsia sp. 13368 | reverse complement strand
ATARGYTATATGCTAGGTGCAAATGAAAATAGCATTGATTTAGTTATGGAATATGGTAAATATATAGTTTATGCTACACCAATATTTATTTGTACTAATTTCTTAGGTCCTATAATTAGAAATAGAAAAGATCCTAATTTATGTATGATAGCAGTATTAGTTGGAGCAGTTCTTAACATAGTACTTGACTATATATTTGTTTTCCAAATGC
>NZ_CP048741.1:1219352-1220040 GCF_018336475.1 Romboutsia sp. 13368 | reverse complement strand
TGAAAGGTGCAGCTATTGCTACTGTTATAGGAAGTTTAGTAACATCATTAATTTTACTTACTCATTTTCTTAAAAAGAAAAATAGAATAAAAATATCTACTAAAGGATTATCATTTGGTATGGTTAATAAAATAATATCRTGYGGTAGTTCAAGCTTTTTAATGGAAGTAGCAAGTGGATTTGTAATCTTTATATTTAATATCCAAATATTAAAATAYWTAGGDGATAATGGAATTGTAGTATATGGAATAATTTCAAACTGTATACTTGTTGGAATCTCATTATTTAATGGTATTGCTCAAGCTAGTCAGCCACTTATAGCAACTAATCATGGTGCGAAAGAAGTTAAANNNTAATTAACGTATTAAATATGCTATGTATACAACCATAGCAATTGGTATTCTTTTATTTGCTATAGTTTTTATATTTACTAAGGAAGTAATATTAGTTTTTGTAAAAGCAGATGATACTATTATAAATATGGGAATCACAGCTATAAGAATGTATTTAAGTGCATTTTGCCTTATGAATATAAATATTTTAATGTGTAATTATTTCCAATCAGTAGGAAAAGAAAAGTTATCTGTAACGATATCAATTATAAGAGGATTTTTACTAAACATAATACTTGTATTAGCAATGCCTTTTATATTTGRTGGARAAAGTTTATGGATAGTTGTTCCTATAA
>NZ_CP048741.1:1216409-1219346 GCF_018336475.1 Romboutsia sp. 13368 | reverse complement strand
ATCACGAAGAAGGCTAACATAGCCTAAAAATTAAATTGAATTAAAAAAGTGTATATCTAGCTTTGATATACACTTTTTTTAATTATTTATAAGGAAACTAAATTATCTCAGAAGTGTCTAAAACTTATGTATTTTAATACGAAGAAAAATTCCTAGTAGAATAAAAACTTAAAATAAACAAGAATTAAAAACAAGTTGACTTAGGAAATAGTTTGCACTACTATATTGGTATAGACCAAAATGGTATAGTCCAATATTAAAATAATTAAATGGTGAAAAATGGAAATAGTAGATAAAAATTTAGATATACCACTTCATATTCAGCTTTATAAAATAATTAAAGGTATGATTGAAAGTGGTGAACTTTCAGAAGGGGCAAATTTAATGCCAGAAAGAGAACTTTGTAAACTTCAAAATATAAGTAGAATGACAGTAAACAAGGCAATTATAAATTTAGTAAATGAAGGGCTATTAGAGAGAAAACAAGGAAGAGGAACTTTTGTAGCATATAAAAAACAAAAGTATAGATTTCAAAAGTTAAAAGGTTTTACTGAGGTTATGAGTGATAAAGGTTTTAGTATAAGAAATAAAATACTAGAATTTGAAGTAAGTACTCAAGATAAACATATAAGAGAAAAATTAGAAATAAAAAATAAAGATGAACTTATTTATAAAATAAAAAGACTTAGAATAATAGATAATGATCCTTTTGCATTAGAAACTGTATATATACCAGCTAAAATGTGTAAAGGTTTAGAACAAAAACTTAAAGAAAATGAATCACTATATAGGATATTTAGAGAAGAATATAACTATAAAATAGATAAAGCTATACAAACAATAGAACCAATATCTTTAAATGAAGACAGTTTAGATATATTAGATAAAGATATAAATTCACTGGCTTTAAAATTTGATAGAAAAGTATATATTAAAGAAGGAAATGTACTAGAATATACAATATCAATTTTTACAAGTGATAAATATCAATATCAAATTATGATGACTGAATAGGGGGGGAATATGAAATTAATTATAAATGGTAAAAWAAWTAATTTTAAAAGATGGTGTTTTAGAAAATAAAGTAATAGTATTTGATAAACATATAATAGATATATGTGATGAAACACCAAATAATTGTGAAGTTATAGATGCGAAAGGCAATTATGTATCTCCAGGACTTATAGACATACATATCCATGGATGCAAGGGATTTGACACTATGGATGAAGATGAATGTGCAGTTGAGGTTATAAGCAGGGGAGTAGCAGAAAATGGAGTTACATCTTTCTTACCAACTACAATGACTATGTCACCAGAAAGGATTTATAAGGCTTTTGATAATATAAAAAAGGCTAAAAATAAAAATATAGAAGGTGCAAATATACTAGGAGCACATATGGAAGGTCCTTTTATAAATGAAAAATACAAAGGAGCACAAAATCCTAAATATATATATAAGCCAAGCTTTGACTTTATAAAAGATTACACTGATATTATAAAAATAATATCATATTCACCTGAAACTGATACTAATTTTGAATTTACAAAAAAGATAAAACAAGAAACAGATATAGTTTTATCAATATGTCATAGTGATGCCACTTATAATATAGGAAAAGAAGCTAAAAACTTAGGTGTAACTAATATAACGCACTTATTTAATGGTATGACTCCATTAAATCATAGAGAACCAGGGGTTGTTGGATTAGGTTTAACTAGTGATATGTACTGTGAGTTAATAGCAGATAAAATACATATAAATCCGGAGTTATTCCAATTTGTAATTGATAGTAAAGGAAAAGATAAATTAGTATTAATAACTGATTCTATGAGAGCTGGATGTATGCCTGATGGTGAGTATGATCTAGGTGGTCAAACAGTATATGTTAAAAATAACTCGGCAAGAATAGCCAGTGGAAGTTTAGCAGGAAGTGTATTAACTTTAAATAAAGCAGTATATAACTTTAAGAAAAGTACAAATTTAAACATATATGAAGCAGTAAATTTAGCATCCTTAAATCCTGCAAAATCAATAAAAGTAGATGATAAAAAGGGAAGTTTAGAAATAGGTAAGGATGCAGATATAGCTATTTTTAATGAAGATATGGATTGTTTAGCTACAATAGTAGAAGGCCAGATAGTATACAATAAGATAAATTAATTTGAGGTGAATTATATGAGAATAATAGTTTGTCAAAATTATGAAGAAGTAAGTAAAAAAGCTGCACAAATGATATTAAGTCAAGTAACACTAAAGCCAAACTCAGTTTTAGGTCTTGCAACAGGTTCTACACCAATAGGTATGTATGAAAACTTAGTAGAACTTAATAAAAAAGGAGATATTGATTTTTCAGAAGTAAGAACATTTAATTTAGATGAGTATTACAAACTACCTAAAAACAACGATCAAAGTTATCATTATTTTATGCACAAAAACTTATTTAACCATATAAATATAAAACCATCAAATATACACATACCAAATGGTATGACAGATGATGTTAATGCTGAATGTGAAAGATATGATTCACTTATTAAAGAAGCTGGTGGAGTAGATATACAAGTATTAGGAATAGGAAATAATGCACATATAGGATTCAATGAGCCAACAGTAAACTTTGAAAAAGGAACACACTTAGTTGAGTTAGAAGATTCTACAATAGAAGCAAATTCAAGATTCTTTGATAATATAGAAGATGTTCCTAAAAAAGCAATAACAATGGGAGTAGGGTCTATATTTAAAAGTAAAAAGATAATGTTAATTGCAACTGGAGAAAATAAAGCAGAGGCTATTTATAATACTGTATATGGAAAAGTAGTACCTGAAGTACCAGCATCTATACTACAGTTCCACAATGATATAGTTTTAATATTAGATAAAGATGCTGCTAAACTTCTTAAAGAAGAAGATTATAAAATATTATAAATAAGATT
>NZ_CP048741.1:1215964-1216306 GCF_018336475.1 Romboutsia sp. 13368 | reverse complement strand
GTAAGTATAAATTAAGTAAGTATGATATAATAAAAATATAATCAGCAGATAAAAGGAGATGAATGTATGAATAGAGGACTACTTGACCCTAAAATAGATTTTGTATTTAAAAAAATATTTGGCTCAGAAAAACACCCTAGAGTATTAATATCTTTTTTAAATGCTATACTAAAACCTATAAATCCAATAAGCAATGTAGAAATTAGAAATTCAGACTTAGAAAAAGAATTTTTAGATGATAAATTTTCAAGACTTGATATAAAGGCTAGAACTAATAAAAATGAAATTATTAATATTGAGATACAATTAAAAAATGAATACAATATGGTAAAAAGAAGTCTA
>NZ_CP048741.1:1214759-1215933 GCF_018336475.1 Romboutsia sp. 13368 | reverse complement strand
AAAATGAATACAATATGGTAAAAAGAAGTCTATATTATTGGAGTAAAATGTACGAAGAGCAATTAAATGAAGGTGATGATTATTCAAAATTAGAAAGAACTATTTGTATTAACATATTAAACTTTAAATATTTAGATAACAATAGATTCCACAATGGATATAGATTAAAAGAAATTGAAACTAATGAAGAACTAACTAACATACAAGAAATCCATTTTATAGAAATACCTAAATTATCAGATGATAGTAATGAAAAAGACATGCTTGTTGCTTGGATGGAGTTTTTAAAAAATCCTGAAAGTGAAAAAGTTAGAAGTCTTGAATTAACTATTTCAGAAATAAGAGAAGCAAAAGATGAACTTATTAGAATTAGCAATGATAAAGAGCAACGTTTACTTTATGAAATGAGAGCAAAGACTTTAAAAGATAAAAATAGTGCATTAAATGAAGCTGAAAGAAAAGGGATTGAAAAAGGTATAGAGAAAGGAATTGAAAAAGTAGCTAAAAACCTTTTAGATATGGGTATACCTGTAAGTGAAATTATACTTGCTACTGGTCTTTCTGAAAATGACATATTAAATATAAATAATAATATATAAAGTATTACTTTCTACTAATAACAGATTATCATATTAAGAATAAGGCAAGATGTTTACTAAATAAGCATTTTGTCTTATTTTTATTTACTTAATACTGAAACATATTATTTAGGACTTGAAAATTTCTCATTAGATAAGGCATTAGAAATTAGTTTAATAGTTCAAATAAAGATATAAATATGATTATTAGCAGAGTATATTTATAGTTTTAGCAATCAATAAGTACTAGACATAAAATAGTTATAGTATATTTAGGTAGATTTGGACTATCGATAAATCTATTGTATATATTACATGTTAAATTTCTTCCAATAATTTTCACATAAAAACAATGAAATTTATTTAGATGGTTGCTATTATTGATAGTATGAGANNATATTGATAGTGAAGGAAATTTTATAGATGAAATAAATATTGATAATAAAGANTAATAATATTAAAAATATGTTAGTAATCACTCAAAATGAAAAAATGCCTGAAAATAGATTTATATGAAAATAGATTTATAATAGAAGAAAATAATTTAGAGAATGAAGAATTTAAGAATATAATTGAATCTATAATTGATGAAAAAA
>NZ_CP048741.1:1211177-1213201 GCF_018336475.1 Romboutsia sp. 13368 | reverse complement strand
TTTAAAYTATTTTAAGAAATGATTAGAAAATAAACTGTAATAAAATAATTGAAATTAGCACAAAAAAATGTTATTCTAACAAAAGTAAATTTAAAAATAATTTAACTAAAAAGAGCTTATTTTGTAAGCTCTTTTTAAATGCTAAGAGAGGTAATAATATGATAAAAGTTGACAACTTGTCTTATTCATTCCCACAAAAAGATCTTTATACAAATGTTTCATTTACAATAGAAGAAGGTCAACACTGTGCTTTTATAGGAGCAAGTGGTAGTGGAAAAAGTACATTAATAGATATAATAATGGATCCAGAAAAGTACTTATTTGATGGTAAATTAGAAATGGATCCAAATTTAAAAATTGGATATGTAAGCCAGTTTTCACAATGTGATAAAAGTGAAGAAACAACAGTTTTTGAATATATAGCACAAGATTTTATAAAGCTACAAAATGAAATAGATGATATATGTGCACAAATGGAAACATCTTCAGATATCGAAAGTTTACTAGAAAAGTACCAAGATGCACTAGATGCATTTGATGCACTAGATGGTAATGATTATGAAAGTAATATAACTAAAAAGCTCCATGTTGCAAATTTAGGTAAGCTTAAAGATAAAATGATATGTGAACTTAGTGGAGGGGAATTTAAGCTTATTCAAGTTATTAAGGAAATGCTTAATAAACCAGATTTAATGATAATGGATGAGCCAGATGTATTTTTAGATTTTGAAAATCTTAATGCTCTTAAAAACTTAATTAATTCTCATAAGAAAACAATATTAGTTATAACACATAATAGATATCTACTTAACCATTGCTTTAACAAGATACTTCATCTTGAAAATACAGAACTTCAGGAGTTTGATGGAAGATTTGTTGATTATAAATTCTCATTACTTCAAACTAAAATTGAAACGCAAGAAATAGCTATTGCTGAAGAAGAAGAAATTGCAAGAAATGAAGCTTTAATTAATATATTAAGAGAAAAAGCAACTTATAATGCAGAGGCTTCTAGGGGAAGAGCTTTAAAAGCTAGAGTTAAAATCCAAGAAAGACTAAAAGAGCGTAGAATAAAGGCTCCATTTGTTTATATTAAAGAACCTTATATAAACTTAGATACTGATAATGAGATTGAAGAAACTATAGCTTTAAAAGTTAATAATCTTAATGTAGGTTTTGATGAATTACTTTTAAAAGATATTAACTTTGAAATTAACTCTAATGATAAAGTAGCAATAATAGGTACTAATGGTGTTGGTAAAACTACTTTAATGAAAGAAATATTTAAAAATAATAACGAGTGCATTGAATTAAATGAAAATATAGAAATGTCTTATTTATCTCAAATGCAAGGTAAAATATTAAAAGAATCTAATACAATACTTGAAGAGTTCTATGAAGCAGGATTTGAAAACTATGGTGAGGTTAGAAGATATATTTCACGTTATGGATTTAATGAAGACATTTTAAAACAAACAATAAACTCTTTATCTGGTGGAGAGAGAAATATTCTTCAATTAGCTAAGGTTTCATCTAGTAAAGCTAATATGTTACTTCTTGATGAACCAACAAGTCACTTAGATACTTATTCTCAAATGGCACTTGAAAAAGCTATACAAAATTACAAAGGTGCTATTTTAATGATTTCACATGACTATGACTTTATAGTTAATTCTATGGATTATGTTTTAATGATAGAAGATAAGACTATTAGAAAAGTTAACATGAGAAAGTTTAGAAAGATGATTTATGCTAATTACTTTGATAAGGATTACTTAGAAATTGAACAAAAGAAAAAATTAGTTGAAACTAAGATAGAAAGAGCTTTAATGGATACTAATTTTGAACTTGCAAAAACTTTATCTGAAGACTTAGAAGAACTTATTAAGTTACTTTAATATATAAAAGTCCTGTATTAGTTTATAAGCTAATATAGGGCTTTTTTAACGCTTAAGGAAATTATATTACTTTAATAACGGTGGATAACTTAGCAAATACATTTATATCAATATATTGATTTTGAG
>NZ_CP048741.1:1209784-1211137 GCF_018336475.1 Romboutsia sp. 13368 | reverse complement strand
ATATGCAAGAAACTTCTTATTACCTAAAAAGTTAGCAGTTCCTGCTGATAATACGAATATGAAAGAATTAAATGAAAAGAATAAATCAAAAGAGTTAAAAGCTCAAAAAGAATACGAAGCAGCAATAGAANNNATATAAAAGAAGGTGTAAAATGGATATTGTAAAAAGTTATGGAAACTATATAAAAAAGAACATAAAAGATAACCCTGAAAAAAGCTGGAACTTAATTTGTACTGGACTTTGTGCTAATAAAATCAGAACTAACTTTATTCCTAATAAAAATTATTCTAAGGGGAATAAAAAATTAGAACAACTTATTATGAAAATGACTGTAGATGCATTTTCTAACCCAGATAAATCTGTATGGTGTAATTTATACGCACNTACCCTTTGTTCTTATCATAAAGGATTTATAGGTGCTGTTAATTCTAACATAGTACCTAAACCTAAATTTGCTGTAACTACATCCTTTGCTTGTGATGGTAATTTAAATACATTTAGATACTTAGCTAAAAAGCAAAATTTAGATTATACATTATTAGATATNNNTGTTNAGTTTTTGCTGAGTCTGAAGTTATATCTTTAATTGCTCAAAACAAAGAAAAAAGTGATATTATTCACGGTATTCATAATTCTATATCTTCTAAGGCATACTCTTTACTTAAAAGAGTTGGGTTAGAAAATGAATTTATGATGACTGGTGGAGTTGCAAAAAATGTAGGAGTTGTAAAAGCTGTTGAAGATAAAATAGGTGCTAAATTATATATTTGTGAAGAACCTGAAATAGTAGGTGCTACTGGGGCTGCTTTATATGCTTTAGAAAAATTAATATAATAAAATATAAAAAGCTACTCTTTATTTCGAGTAGCTTTTTATATGGGATATTAATATTTGTAATTATTTAAAGTTGTACTTTATATTATTTCATCTGAAGATACTTCTTTTTCAGTATCAACACCTAACATATGCTTTTTAGAAGTATATGTTGTGTGTAATAATTCATGTGCTGTATGTKACTAATATTTAGAAGGGAAATACAGATTATGCCAAAAGAATTAATGTATTTTGATATAGAAGGAGCCTATGGTGGAAATCAAAATTGGTTTAAAAATCCAATCATTAGATTTTGTGGATGTGGAGCAATTGTAACATGTGAYATATGTATTTACTTAAATTTATTTAAAAATATTAAAAACTTATATCCATTTAATATAGATTGTTTAAATAAAGAAGATTTTATTAAATTTTCAAAAATCATGAAAAACTATCTTAAGCCTAAAATAAATGGAATAAGTACACTACAATTATATATAGATGGATTTAAATCATATTTAGAGCATATAAAGTGTAAT
>NZ_CP048741.1:1209428-1209749 GCF_018336475.1 Romboutsia sp. 13368 | reverse complement strand
TGTAGATGTTGCACAAAAAATAGTAATAAGTCAAATAGATAAAGAAATTCCAATACCATTTCTTTTATTAAAACATAAGAATAAAAAATTAGACGAATATGTTTGGCATTGGTTCATAATTGCAGGATACAAAAAAACTTATGATGACTTAATTGTGAAAATAATAACCTATGGAAAGTATGAGTGGATTTCATTTAATGAGCTATGGGATAATGGGCATAAGCAAAAAGGTGGTATGATAATAGTTGATTTATAGATTAATACAAAATATTAGTAAATAAAAGAAGTGAATTTTTACCAAATATTAGGTTTAATAATTGA
>NZ_CP048741.1:1208920-1209414 GCF_018336475.1 Romboutsia sp. 13368 | reverse complement strand
TCCAGAGCCACATAGAGGTAAAAGAAATGACCCATCATTAGTAGCATTCGTTGCAGATAAGATAGCTCAAGAAAAGGGAATATCTTATGAAAAAGTCTGTGAAGCTACTAAGGAAAATGCAAAGAGATTATTTAATATAAAATAAAAATTATATTTATTAAAATAAAAGCTATGGTGCATAATTGCACTATAGCTTTATTTTTACTTGATAAAAATACATATAAGGCTTAAAATATAAAGATACTAAGTTAAAAATGAGCGGAAAAGGTGAAATTTATATGATAAAAGAAATAATAGTAGTAGAAGGAAGAGATGACGTAACAACAGTTAAAAGGAGGAGTTACTATAAGAGATATATCAAATTTATATACATTTGATAACAATAYTTTTGCAGTTATAAAATTAAATGGTGCAGATGTAAAAGAATATTTAGAGTTCTGTGCTAATATGTTTAATACAATAGACCCTAACTCAACTGAAGAACAAGATTTAAT
>NZ_CP048741.1:1208648-1208914 GCF_018336475.1 Romboutsia sp. 13368 | reverse complement strand
AGATTTCCCAACATTCAATTTTGATACAATTGATGGATTAGAGTATGAAATAGATGTAACTCAAGCACCTAAGTATAATAAACAAGGAGAAATAATAAATCCTGATTCTTCAAGAATATCTAACTTAACTTATAATGGAGAACCTATAGATTTAAATCAAGAATTCTTAATAGCTACTAATAACTATAGAGCTGGTGGAAATAGTTTCCCATGGCAAGGTAGACAAGAAATAGTTTATACTACTACAGAGGCAAGTCGAGATGTAT
>NZ_CP048741.1:1206346-1206992 GCF_018336475.1 Romboutsia sp. 13368 | reverse complement strand
ACTATAATGAGCAGTATAATGCAAATAATATTACTTCTAGCTAATGGAGTAACYCAAGGTGCTCAATCTATAATAAGTTATAACTTTGGGGCTAAAAATATAGATAGAGTAAAGAAAACATTTAAATATACAGTTATGGCTACTTTATCATATACAACTTTTATGTGCTTAATTCTTATGATAGCACCCCAAGTGGTAGTAAAAATATTTAANNNNACAAGCACTGCTGAACTAGATAACATGATGATGATACCAACGGTTAATATAGCTAGTTATGTAATAGCTGGTATTATCACAATGATATTTGCTATACTTGTTATGATAATAATGCATAATAAATTAAAAAATATAAATATGATTGAGGCACTTAAATCTGTAGAATAATTGGTAAAGTGTTGATAATACTTACTTTTAAATGGTATAACATTTTTGTTATACCATTTGTTTTTATGTAAGGTAATACTTATAACAATATTCTTATCAATGTTAGTTATGGTTATGATGCATATTAAATTAAAAAAGGTAGATATGATAGATGCATTAAAGCCAAATGAATAAATAAAAGGCGATATCTTGTATAAATATATTGCTTTTTTTATTAGAAAAATATGAAATTTTGATTGAGATACAATAAGCATAATTTTAY
>NZ_CP048741.1:1205935-1206327 GCF_018336475.1 Romboutsia sp. 13368 | reverse complement strand
GAAGGTGAATTATGACAAATGATATGACAAAGGGAAGCCCTTTAAAGATTTTTATATTATTTTCAATACCTTTATTAATAGGAAATGTATTTCAACAGTTATATAGTATGGTTGATACAATAATTGTTGGTAGATTTGTAGGTGTTGATGCATTAGCGGCAGTTGGGTCTACAGGGTCTATGCTATATTTAATAAATGGTACGGTAATGGGGCTTACAAGTGGATTTTCAGTATTAATATCTCAAAAATTTGGAGCTAAAGATGAAGACGGAATTAGAAAGTCAATAGCTAGTAATATTACGTTATCAATTATTTCTACTATWATAATTACAATTATAGCATTATTAGTAAAAAATCCATTGCTTTCTATGATGAATACTCCAGATAATATT
>NZ_CP048741.1:1205146-1205922 GCF_018336475.1 Romboutsia sp. 13368 | reverse complement strand
CACTTATAMTACAATAATTTTTATAGGAATATTTACTCAAATGGCTTATAATATGGCTGCTGGTATACTAAGAGCATTAGGAGATAGTAAAACTCCTCTATATTTTTTAATAATATCATCARTACTTAATATAATATTAGACTTASTGTTTATTATTAATTTTAACATGGGCGTTGGTGGAGCAGCATATGCTACTGTTATATCTCAAGGCTTATCAGCAATACTTTGTTTAATATATAGTTATAAAAAGTTTAGTGTTTTAAGATTAAGAAAAAAAGACTTTAAGGTAGAAAAAAGTTATTATAAAACACATTTAAAGATTTCTATACCTATGGCATTACAGTTTTCAGTAACTGCAATTGGAATAATTATAGTTCAAGCAGCAGTAAATGTATTTGGATCAAATGTTATAGCATCATATACTGCATCATCTAAAGTTCTTCAGTTAGTTATGCAACCATTAATATCATTTGGGGTAACTATTGCAACATATGCAGGTCAAAACTTAGGTGCTAAAAACTATGATCGTATAATATATGGTATGAAAATTATGGATAGAGTATCTATTGTTACAAGTTTAATTGCAGGTGCTGTATTAGTTTTATTTGGGAAGTACTTTGTAATGTTATTTATGGAAAGTCCAACTGCGGAAATGATTGGATATACTCAAGAAGTTCTAAATTATGCAGCAGCATTTATGATTTTCCTAGGATTTATATTTATATATAGAAATGTTTTACAAGGTATGGGAGAGTCTTTTATGCCAATGATGATAG
>NZ_CP048741.1:1204151-1204884 GCF_018336475.1 Romboutsia sp. 13368 | reverse complement strand
TATTATTCTTAAAAAATAAATAGTACACCATTATATTGGTGTACATGTTTAAAATCTTATATACATTTATTTAGAGCATCTATAATTTTATTTTTAAAATTATTAATATCTATACTTTCAATATCGATAGGCACTTGGATTTTTTCAAATAAATCAAAAATCATTTCCTCGGTAATATCAAATACTTTTGTATCTCCAATTATAACATTTTCATACTGACCATATTGCTGTCTAATATCATACATATCTACAGCATCAATAAATTTGTTTAATTCATCAAATTTAAGTACCCACCCGGGTGTTATGTATACGTTATTATCATCTATAATACTATTTTTAATCTTATTATCCTTAATTATTAACTCCATACAATTTGCATCATCAAAGGTGATTACATTTTTATAATCTTTTAAAAACTCATGAAATTTATAATGACATTTACTGCCGTATAAAAGAATAACTTTACTATCTTTAACTTCATCTAAATTGCTAACTATTTCTGACTTTAGCTTATTTAAGTTTGCATGTAGACCAAAAGGTAAATATTTTACATTAATGTCTTCATTAAATATTTTTTCTTCTCTAATTTCATCCAATACCTTATTTAATTCCGGTTCAAATACACCACATGATAATATAAAAATTTTCATAATAATACCCCCCTTTTTGTCATATTAGGATTTTACACTACATAAAAGGTTGTTGATAACTTTTGAATTAAAGTAATATTAGT
>NZ_CP048741.1:1196870-1199786 GCF_018336475.1 Romboutsia sp. 13368 | reverse complement strand
ATAGTAAATTATAAATGTTTAAGATATACCCATTAGATATATAAAGGAGGGAGTAATGTCAAAGATTTTAGTTGTAGATGATGATAGAGAAATAGCATCACTTATTGGAGACTGTTTATATGATGAGGGATATGATGTAGTATTAGCCTACGATGGAGAAAATGCAATAGAAAATATATATAGTAATCCTGATATAGAAATGATTATACTTGATATAATGATGCCTAAAATGGATGGATTAGATGTATGCAAGAAAATTAGGGAGAAAGTAAATTGCCCTATAATATTTGTTAGTGCAAAAAGCAAAACTTTAGATAAACTATTGGGACTTGAGATAGGAGCAGATGATTATATTGAAAAGCCTTTTGTAGTTGAAGAATTAGTTGCAAGGGTAAAGGCTCACTTAAGAAGAGAAAAAAGACGAAATAACATTATGAAAAACATAATAAAAATAGGTGAAATAGAAATACATAAAGATAGTTATGAGGTTTATATTAATAATAATTTAATAGAATTATCAACTCGAGAGTTTCAACTATTTTTATACCTATGTGAAAATGCAGGGCAAGTATTATCTAGAGAACAAATATTTTATTCTGTATGGGGAAGTGAATTTGGAGATATAGGTACTGTTGCAGTAAATATAAAAAGTTTAAGAGATAAGATTGATAAAGAAAATAAATATATAAAAACTATATGGGGAGTAGGATATAAACTTGTTAAAGCAAGCTAGTAAAACATATGAGTATAAAAAACAAACTATGGTTAGTTATAATATCTAGTTTTATGATAAATTGTATGGTTATGCTAGGATATTATAAATATAATTTACATGAAAAAATAGAAAATGAAATTAATATTAAAAGAGAACAAATAGATAAGGATTTAAATTATTTATCTAATGAAATTGAGAAAAAAGAAAGTTTAGAAAATATTGAAGATATAATATTAAACTTAGAGAAAAAGAATAGTATAAATATAAAAATTGAAAATATAAATGATGACTTAATTTATGAATACACTACACAGAATAATGCATATTTAAATCTTACGGCAGTAGATTTAGTAAAAGTAAATGATGATATATATATGATTACTATAAATTTTCCTATTAAAATAAATGAATTGACTAAAATACCAATACTTAAAGATGTTTTAAGAATTGAAATAATAATAATTACTATTACTTTAATCTTATTAAGTATTATACTTTACCAAAGTATTATAAAGCCTATACTTCATTTACAAAAGGATATTGAAAATTATAAATTTGGTATAAAGCCAATTAAAATCAATAGACGAGATGAAATAGGATGGTTAAAAAATAACTTCTTTGAACTTACTGAAAAGTTAGATAAAGAAAAGCAAAATCAAAATAGAATAATAGCGTCAATTTCACATGATATAAAAACACCACTAACATCTATTTTAGGGTATTCAGAAAGACTTCAAAATAAAAATATGCCAGAAGAAAGAAAAGATAGATATATAGAAATAATATATTCTAAAGCTCAAGATATTAAAGAGTTAATGTATGAGTTTGATGAGTATTTAGGTAATAATCTAGATAGTGGTATAAATAAAGAGGACATTTGTATAAAAGATTTATGTGATTTAATTAATAAAGAATATAAAGATGAACTTACATATATGGACATTGAATTTGAAGTAAACTCTAATTGTGATGATGAAGTTTTAAACATTGATATATCAAAACTTAGAAGAGTTTTTGGAAACATTATTGGAAATAGTATAAAAAATATGAAAGAGCATAAAAAACTAATCAAAATTGACTTTGAGAATATCAAAGATGAAATTATGATATCCATATCTGATAGTGGATGTGGAGTTGATGAAAGTGATACTGAAAAAATCTTTGAAGCTCTTTATACTTCTGATAAAAGTAGAAAAGTAGCAGGACTTGGATTATCAATTTGTAAGAGTATAGTTAAATCTCATAAAGGAAAAATATATGCTAAAAATAACTCTATGGGGGGACTTAGCATAATAATTGTTTTAAATAAAGCGGTAAAAGTAAATTCTAAATAAATTTAAAATATATTAAAATAAATGAAGAAACAACACAACATATTATAACTACTAATGTAGATTTAACCTTCAATAAGATAGTTATCATACCAAGTATACTTAAACATATACCAACAACTTTGTTTAACTTTTTAACATCACATTTATTTGCAAATTTAGCACTAACATAAGCAGCTATAACACAACCTATTACAACTATTAAACTTGGAATAATTTCTACTTTAGCACCCATAGAAATATGACTTATAGCTCCAACTAAAGCAACTAATGTCATAATCATAGTACTTGTACCTACTGCAACTTTTAGATTATATCCAATAACAAGCGTAAATACAGTAAGCATCAAAACTCCTCCTCCACTTCCAGTGAATCCACAAATCCAACCTATACCAACTCCACAAATCATAGCTAGAATAACTTTTGACTTAGTTATATGTTCTACAGCACTTTCAGCATCATGACCTTCTTCAATAGGTTTAGCTAAAAACTTTATACCTAATAATATAGTAGTTGCCATAGAGATATATCCTAAACCATCTGGCTGTGATTGTGAGAATAAAAATCCACAATAACTACCAATAATAGTTCCTATGAAAGCTGTTATTGCAACAAGCGATCCATTTCTTAAATCAATGTTTTTGTTCTTATAGTATGTATAAGCCGTTAATAAGCTAGCAACTATATCTGCTGCAAGTGCCACTGTTACAGCATCATAACTTTGCCATCCACATACTCCTACAAGTAAAGGTGTAATAACAACTGCAGCTGAAAGCCCAGCTAGCCCAGTTACAACACCAGCACCAACCCCCGCTAAAATATAAACAAGATACAACAACATATTAAAATTCCCCCTTTATTAAATTAACT
>NZ_CP048741.1:1194644-1196852 GCF_018336475.1 Romboutsia sp. 13368 | reverse complement strand
TGGGCTATAGGAACTGGAAAAACAGCTACATCTGAAGATGCAAATGATGTTATAGCTTATATAAGACAAGTTGTAGCTAATCTTTATGGAGATTTAGCAAATGAAGTTAGAATTCAATACGGAGGAAGTGTAAAACCTTCAAACGTAGCTGAAATAATGAATCAAAGCGATATAGACGGGGCTTTAATTGGTGGAGCTAGTTTAGAAGCAAATGATTATGTAAAGCTTGTTAATTTCAATGATTATGTAAAGCTWRAATATAATAAACTATATTTCTTTAAACGTAAAGTAAAAACTTGTTAAAAAATGTAAAATAATATAGAATGTAATAGAATGTAAAATAAATACTATAATAAAATAAAAATATGCAACGAAAAATTAACATGAAGGGTAAAAATATGGTTATAAAAAGACACTTTAAAAGTTTAATAGCAACAACGTTAATCGGGATTAATGTGCTTTCACCTATGAATAATATATCTTATTCTCAATCTAAAAACTTAATTTTTAACAATTTAAATATAGAACAAGGTATAAGCCAATCTAGTGTAGATATTATATTCCAAGATAGTAAAGGATACATATGGTTAGGAACTAACGATGGTTTAAATAGATACAATGGTTATGAATTTAAAATATATAACTATGAAGAATACGAAAATAGCATAAGTGGTAATGGAATAACAGATATTACAGAAGATAAGGAAGGTAATATCTGGGTAAATACATCTAAAGGTGTAAATAAAATAAATACATCTACGGATGAAATTTTTAATTATACAGAACTTAATGAAAAGATCAATGAAGATAGTACAACTGAAATTATAGCAACAAAAGATAATAAGATTTTAGTAGGTACATATGAAGGACTAAATTTATATAACCCTAAAGAAGATAGATTTGAACTTATACTAGAACAAAAAGATGGAATATTAAGTAGTTGTATATATGCAATAACAGAAGATGATAATGGTAATATATGGATAGGTACAGAATCTGGTATAAATAAACTATCTAAAGATTTTAAAATTTTAGAATCATATCCATTAGGAGAAAGTGAAATCTACAATATTTTTTGTGATGATGATAATGGTTTTGTATGGGCAGGATCTGATAGTTCAGGTTTATTAAGGATAGATACAAAAACTAAAAAAGTAAAACAATACATAAATAACCCTGATGATAAAAATTCTCTTCCTGGAAATCAAGTTGGAGATGTATTAAGAGATAGTAAAGGAAATCTGTGGGTAGGTACTACAGATGGACTTGCTAGATATGATGAAGAAAAAGATAACTTTGATATTTATAAAAAGAAAGTTTATGATAAAAATAGTTTAGTATATGATGATGTAAGAACTATAATAGAAGATAGAGAAGGTATTTTATGGGTTGGTACATATTCTGGTGTTAGCATATTTGATACAGATAGTAGTATAAAATATTACAATGCAGGTTTAGATGATGAATACCTATTAAGTGAAAATATGGTTCATGGTATTTATGAAGATAAAGATGGATACCTATGGGTTGGAAGTAGGAATAAAGGTGTCAATATAATTGATAGAGAAAATAATACATCACAGTCTATTAGTATGGAAAATAATRATGTAATACAAAGTAATAGTATAAATGATATTACAGGATATAAAGATTTTATATTTATAGCAACAGATGCTGGAGTATTAAAAATCGATAAAAAAGAAAAAACAATTAGAAACTATAATCTAGAAGATAGATTAATAGGAGAAAATGTTAAAGATATTTTGGTATGCAATAAAAACTATCTATGGATAGGAAGTACAAATGGATTAACATTACTTGATATAGAAAATGATAAAGTTATAGATATGACTAATTATGTAGAAGAAGGTTCATATGTTAAACATATGCATCAAGGTAAAGATGGAAGCTATTATTTAGGATTTTATAAAGATGGTGGATTTGGAGTTATAGAACCTAATGCTAAGGAAACTAAGTACTATAAAAATATACCAAATGATAAAACTAGTATAAGTAATAATCGTATAAGATATATAAATGAAGATTCAGAAGGTAATATATGGATAGGTACAAGTTATGGTTTAAACAAATACAATCCAAAAACAGAAAAATTTGAAAGATATACAACTCAAGATGGTATAGCTAATAACACTGTATATGGAGTATTAGTAGATAATAATGATAATATATGGATAAGTACTAATAAAG
>NZ_CP048741.1:1193253-1194633 GCF_018336475.1 Romboutsia sp. 13368 | reverse complement strand
ATTAATACTAAAAATAATAATATAAATAATTTAAGTGTTACAGATGGACTTCAAGGTAATGAGTTTAATGGGAATGCAGCTTTTAAAAGTAATAGTGGAGAATTATTCTTTGGAGGGATAAATGGATTAAATTCATTTTATCCAGAAGATGTAATTAGCGTTGATAATAAATCAAGAGTAGTTTTTGATGGATTTAAAGTTAATCATAAAGAGTACTCAGATATAAATGGATTAAAATTAGATAATGATGCAGATAACATAGTAATTAAGTTTTTTACTCCTGTATATTCAAATAATAAAAATATAAGTTATGAATATGAGTTAATAGGAACTAGTTCATTTAAATCTACAACTAAAGAAAATCAAGTAGTATACAATGATTTAAAATCAGGAAAATATACATTTAAAGTTAGAGCAGTAGATAGTAGAGGATATATAAGCGATGTTGAAACTATAGAGTTTTCTATTAAATATCCATTTTGGATGAGTCCAATTGCTTGTATTATATATTTAKCTATTATAATTTTAATTATAAAAAATAATAAGAATAAGTTAAAAAAGCTAGATAGATTAGTTAAATCAAGAACTATAGAACTTGAAGAACAAATGGTTAAAAATGAAAAGTTGTATAATGATAATATACAAATCGAAGAAAATAAGAATAAGTATTTAGTTAATTTATCTCATGAACTTAGAACTCCTTTAAATGTAATAAGTAGTACGAATCAATTATTACTAGGATTATCTCAAAAGGATATTATTAAAAATGATAAATTAGCTTACTATATAGATATTTCAGAAAGAAATTGTAAGAGATTATTAAATCTTGTTAATAATATATTAGATCATACTAAATTACAAAGTAGAATGTATAAGTTAAACTTAAATGAAGTAGATATAATATATCTAGTTGAAGAAACATCTTTAACTTTAATTGATTATATAAAGTCAAAATCAATAGATATTATAATAGACCCTGAAGTTGAAGAGAAGATTATATTGTGTGATGCTTATGAAATAGAAAGATGTATTGTAAATCTAGTAAGTAATGCAGCTAAATTTACACCAGAAGGTGGAAGTATAACAATAACTATAAAAGACTTAGATGATAAAGTTATGATTAGTGTATTAGATACTGGAGTTGGAATAGATGAAAAATATCAAAAAACTATATTTGATAGATTCAATCAAGTTGAAAATGATGAAGCTAAAGGCGGAAGTGGATTAGGTCTTAGTATAACTAGCAAAATAGTAGAGTTACACAAAGGTGAAATATACGTAGAAAGTAAATTAGGAGAAGGTAGTAATTTTGTTATAATATTGCCTGTAGATCCTAATACAAATTAATATACATAAAAATAACCTAGCATGTTGCTAGGT
>NZ_CP048741.1:1192684-1193246 GCF_018336475.1 Romboutsia sp. 13368 | reverse complement strand
TCGCTTAAGCGAAGCGAATTTTTTATAAGATGTTTAAATATAAGCATACTTGGTATAATATGTTATATAAAATAAATAAAGGAGTAAACTATGTTAGAATCAGGAGTAAAAGCACCAGAATTTAAGCTACAAGATAAAGATGGAAAATTAGTAAGTTTATCAGACTTTAAAAATAAAAAAGTAGTATTATATTTCTATCCAAGAGATAATACACCAGGATGTACTAAACAAGCATGTTCATTTAGAGATAATTATGAAGAGTTTAAATCTAAGGATGTAGTGGTTATAGGAATAAGTAAGGATAGTGTAAAATCACATACAAACTTTGCAAATAAGCATGATTTACCATTTATATTATTATCAGACCCAGAACTTGAGGCTATAAAAGCCTATGATGTATGGCAAGAGAAAAAGCTTTATGGGAAAGTAAGTATGGGTGTGGTTAGAACTACTTATATTATAGATGAAGATGGTATTATAGAAAAAGTATATGAAAAAGTTAAAACTGACAAAAATGTAGAAGAAGTATTAGAATACTTAGGATAATAGAAAAGAATCATTT
>NZ_CP048741.1:1190696-1191185 GCF_018336475.1 Romboutsia sp. 13368 | reverse complement strand
TTAAATTAATGATTATAGCTAGTTTAGTATTACTAATTTCAATAACCTCGAGTAAAGTATTGTATAAATTTGGGGTACCAATACTACTTATTTTTATTGCATTAGGAATGTTATTTGGATCTGATGGTATTGTAGGAATATATTTTTCAGATTATGAACTAACTAAAGAGATAAGTTCAATTGCATTAGTAGTTATAATGTTTTTCGGTGGATTTGGAACAAACTGGTCAATGGCAAAGCCATCAGCACTTCCGTCTATACTTATGTCAACGCTCGGAGCCTGTGTATTACACAGGCTTTTTATTTACTAGAATTTTTATTATATATAAACACGATTGATAATATTTTAGTTAATGTAGTATAAATAGGTTTAAAATGTAAAAATAACATTTTGAAAATATTTATTTAAGAAATGGCTAAATTAGGGCAATTATCAATACTTACAGTAAATATAATACCAAAAACATAAAATTGACATTATAAAAAATT
>NZ_CP048741.1:1187555-1189732 GCF_018336475.1 Romboutsia sp. 13368 | reverse complement strand
TTGTAAATTAAGTTATTTTGAATATAATTTAGTAATGTAATTATTAAGGGGGTGAAATTGTTATAGATACTAATAGTTTTAATAGTAATGTTAATAGCTCAAATAATAACAATAACTCAAATGATACAATTTCTAATTATTATAACTCTGATAATTTAAATACAGGACTAAATAGATTTAGCTATGCTGATTTTGTTTTATTATCATCTACAATTTCTTATGCAATAGCTGAAGAAGTAAATGTAGAAGATTTAGAAATACTAGTTTCATTTCTCGGGATGATATCTGCAGACCTAGCATTATTACTAACAAAAAAAGAACGAGAATTAATAACTCAACAATCAAATCAACCAGGTGTACAATCTAGTATAGGTACATTGTCAGGTGATGAAGCGGAGGAAGATATCGATACAATACCAGGAAGAAGCTTAAAAAGTAAGAAGGTAAAAAAGATAAAAAGAATGAAACGTAAAAGAAAAATAAAATTTAATTAAATTACAATATTTGTATACATCTTTATATAAAAGATAAAAAATGGTAAAAAATATTGACTCAATTATGCTAATAATATACCATTGTTATTGTCAGTAAAATTATTTCATCAGTGTAAAAATTTCATACATACGGAGGAAACTATAATGGGAGATAGTTCATTCTTATCACAATTCCTTATGATTACAGATATAAAGACTGTTATTTTTATAGCTGTACTTATAGGAACATTTTTTATTGTTAAGCAGTTCGAGAAAAAGAAAGTTAAATTTTCTACAAGAACTATTTATGCAACGATAATAGGACTTATACTAGGGGTTATCATACAATTAGTAGCAGGACTTCCTGAAGATCCATCACAGGTTACTTGGTTACAAGAAGTTACTAAATGGTATGGATTATTTGGTTCAGGATTTATGGATTTATTAAAAATGCTAGTTGTTCCAATGGTATTTGTATCAATACTAAGAGTTATCATAAATATGGGTGAAGGTGATGACTTAGGAAAGTTAACTTTTAGATCTTTAGGAATGCTACTTATGACGACTGCAATTGCTGCAATAGTTGGTATAGTAGTAGGTAATGTTATGAAGCTAGGTGTAGGTACAGATGTAGTGGCGTCTACAGAAACAGAACTTAGAGAAATAACTCCATTAGTTGATACTTTAAGAGGGTTATTACCATCTAATCCAGTAGCATCTATGGCTGATGGAAATATAGTTGCAATAATAATATTTGCTACTTTCTTAGGTCTAGCAGTAAAAAGATTAAGCAAAAAATATTTAGATGTTATAAAGCCATTTATAGATTTAGTAGAAGCGTTCTATAAGATAATAGTATCAGTAGCTATGACAGTAATTAAGTTTATGCCATATGCTGTAGTTGCTTTACTTGCTAATACTATAACAGCTCGTGGATTATCATCTATGATATCTGTTGTTCAGTTTATCGCTGCACTATACATATCAGTTGCTATAATGTTTGTAATACATTTAGTAATAGTAGCAATTAATGGATTAAATCCAATTACATATATAAAGAATGCTGCAGAGCCATTACTTCTTGCATTTACATCTAGGTCAAGCTTAGGGACATTACCAGTTACTATAGATGCTTTAACTAAAAAGCAAGGAGTTGAAGAAGGTGTAGCAAGCTTTACAGCAAGCTTAGGTGCTAATATGGGTATGAATGGATGTGCTGGTATATACCCTGCATTAATGGCAGTTACAATAGCTAATATGGCTGGTGTTGAAATGAATGCAAGTTTTTATGCAATGCTTTTAGTTGTTATAACTATAAGTTCATTAGGTATAGCAGGACTTCCTGGAACAGCTACAATGGCAGTTTCAGTAGTTTTATCAGGTGTAGGTATAGGTGCACACTTCCCACTAGCTGGTGGAATACTTGCAATAGACCCAATACTTGATATGGGACGTACAATGTTAAATGTAAATGGTTCAACTACAACTGCTTTAGTTGTTGGTAAATCATTAAATAAATTAGATAAAGAAATATTTAAAAGCACTAATGTTTTAGAAGAGACTCAAGGTGTTTAATAAAAAAAAGCTATCGTTTAGATAGCTTTTTTTATTTTTTATAATATTTCATGATAAATAGTCTAATTCTATTCTCTTTAATTTTTTATATTCATTACAAATTTGTTACATATTTTTTAATTTTAATAA
>NZ_CP048741.1:1184979-1187536 GCF_018336475.1 Romboutsia sp. 13368 | reverse complement strand
TATAAATAAAAAGATATTAAATTAAAAAAGGAGGATATATGAATATTAAAGAGAATAATAATAAAATAGTTGTATTTTTATTTTTGATTCTAATACTAACAATATCAATATTTTCACATTGTACATTAAAAAAAGAACAAATAAAAATAATAATGAACGGAGAAGAAATTGTAACATCTTCATTTAAAAGTACTATAAAAGAATTTCTAGATGAACAAGGTATTAAATATGATAATGATGATAAGATAACGCCAAATCTAGATACTAAGCTAAAAGACAATATTCAAATAAACATAGTAAAGGTTGATATAAAGGAACAAAAAGAATATGAAAAAGTTCCTTTTGAAATAACTATAAATGAAGATAATGATTTATCTAAAGGTAAAACCGTAATAGTTCAAAATGGAAACGATGGCGAAAAAGAAACTATCTATAAATTAATTTATGAAGATAATAAGTTGGTTGAAAAAAAGTTAGTATCAGAAAAAATTACAAAAAATCCAACTGATAAAATTGTAAATAAAGGTATAAAAGAAGATGTTGTAGTAGCTTCAAGATCTAAAAATTCAAGAAGTATGAGTGTTGTTGCAACTGCCTATTCAAGCGGTACAATAACATCAACAGGTACAAGACCTAAATGGGGAACAATAGCAGTTGATCCTAGGGTAATTCCTTATGGAACAAAAGTATATATACCTCAATTTAATATGACTTTTGTTGCAGAAGATTGTGGTGGAGCTATAAAAGGAAATAAAATAGATATATTTATGAATAGTGAATCTCAATGTATAAACTGGGGAAGAAGAACTATTGATATTTACATACAATAAATAAAATATTRWYAAAAAGATTTATTTAAATCTTTACTAAAATATTTTAAAAGTATAAAATATACATAATAAGATATATAAATATTAAACAAAATGTAATAAAATAGGGGGACTTTCATAATGAACTATATGGATAAATATCAAGAATGGCTAAATAATCCATACTTTGATCAAGAAACTAAAGAAGAACTAGCAAATTTAAAGGGTAATGAAAAAGAAATAGAGGATAGATTCTACAAAGACTTAGAATTCGGTACAGCTGGTTTAAGAGGTGTTATAGCAGCTGGAACTAATAGAATTAACATATATACAGTAAGAAGAGCTACTTTCGGTCTTGCTAATTACATAATAAAAAACACTACAGAAGAAGATAAAAATAGAGGAGTTGTAATAGCTCATGACAATAGACATATGTCTAGAGAATTTTGTATAGAAGCTGCAAATACATTAGCTGCTTGTGGTATAAAAGCATATATATTCGATTCTTTAAGAACTACTCCAGAATTATCTTTTGCTGTTAGAAATTTAAATACGATAGCTGGGATAGTTATAACTGCTAGCCACAATCCACCAGAATATAATGGATACAAAGTATACTGGGAAGATGGAGCTCAAGTAATGCCACACATTGCAAATGCTATAACTGATGAAATCAATAGTATACATGATTACAGTACAATACCTACATTAACAGATRAAAATAAAGATTTAGTTGTAATGTTAGATGAAAAAGAAGATACTGAATTTATAGAAGCTGTTAAAAAGCAAGTTATAAGAAAAGAATTAATAGAAAAAGTAGGTAAAGAATTTAAAATAGTATTTACTCCACTTTGTGGTACTGGCAATGTTCCTATAAGAAGAGCTTTATCAGAAGTTGGATTTGAAAATATATTAGTTGTTAAAGAAGAAGAGCAACCAGATCCTAATTTTGCAGGTATAGAATATCCTAATCCAGAAGAACAAAAAGCTTTAACTAGAGGAATAGAATTAGCTAAAGCAAACGGAGCTGATTTAGTTATAGCAACTGACCCTGACTGTGATAGAGTTGGTGTTGCAGTTAAAACAACTACTGGAGAATATGCACTTTTAACTGGGAATCAAATAGGTGGTCTTCTTACTAACTACATAATAGAAGGATTAAAAGAAAATGGTGAGTTAAAAGAAAACTCTACTCTTATAAAAACAATAGTTACTTCTGAATTTGGTGCAGATATTGCTAAAGCTAATAATATAGAAGTATTAAACGTATTAACTGGTTTCAAATTCATAGGAGAAAAAATAAAGTTATTTGAAAAAAATAACAATGAAAAAACTTACTTATTTGGATATGAAGAAAGTTATGGATACTTAGTAGGTACTCATGCTAGAGATAAAGATGGTGTAGTTGCTTCAGTTTTAATATCTGAAATGGCAGCTTACTACTATTCAAAAGGAATGAGCTTATATGAAGGATTAATGTCTTTATATGAAAAATACGGCTTCTTTAAAGAAAAAACTATATCTATAACATTAAAAGGGATAGAAGGATTAGCTAAGATAAAAGAGATAATGAATTACTTCAGAGAAAATGAAGTATCTTCTATGGGAGATTTTAAAGTAATAGATAGTAAAGACTATTCTAAAGGAATAGATGGACTTCCAAAAGCAGATGTATTAAAGTTCTTCTTAGAAGATGGTTCTTGGGTTGCTATAAGACCTTCTGGAACAGAGCCAAAGCTTAARTTCTA
>NZ_CP048741.1:1179618-1184974 GCF_018336475.1 Romboutsia sp. 13368 | reverse complement strand
AGCCAAAGCTTAAGTTCTATTTAGCTGTAAAAGGAATAGATGAAACTGAAGCTAACGAAAAGCTTAATAACATAAAAAATGAAATAGATACAACTGTAAATAGTTTAATATATGTAAGTAATTCAATATAATAGTAAAAAAGCTATATCTATAGAATTTAATTTATAGATATAGCTTTTTTTATTAAAAATACATAATATATATAATATATAAATTATAAAACTTTATTTAAATTTAAGTAATAATATATGAAATTTAAAATAAATTTTATATGGATAAATAAAATCTATAGGAGYTAAGTATGAAAAATTTAAACATAGATAAGCTTAAAAACATTTCAAAGAAATCAAACTATACTGAAGTAAACTCTAAAGCTGCTGAAATGTCATTTTACTTACTATTATCTATTTTTCCATTTTTAATATTTACAATTAGTATAGTTGGATATTTGCCACAAATTCAATTAAATAAGTCTATAGGTATAATACAAAGAATAATACCAGAAAGTGCTTTTCATATAGTATTACCTATAATTAATTCAGCTATAGATAATAAAAGTTTAAGTCTTTTAATATTAAGCTTTATATTTACCTTATGGACATCATCAAGAGCTATAAGATCACTTATTAGGTGGATGAATAAATCATATAATGTAGATGAAAGTAGATCATTTATAAATGTATTTATAATTAGTTTCATATTTACAATTTCTATATTTGTGGTCATATTTTCATCAACAATACTTCTTTTATTTGGAGAATTAATAGGTTATTTTATTTTTGGTCTAATAGGTCTTAATAAAGTATTTATGTATATATGGAATATACTAAGATATATAGTAGGAATATCAACCTTTATTATAATACTTATTAATTTATATAAATTCACTCCAAATAAAAAAATATTAACTAAAGATGTGATTCCTGGTGCTATTGTAGCAACACTAGTATTCCTAGTTGTATCACTATTTTATTCATACTATACTAATAACTTTTCAAACTATGATATTATTTATGGAAGTATAGGCGGAATAATAATTTTAATAACATGGCTTTATTTAAGCAGTTGGTCTATATTAATAGGACATGAAGTAAATGTACGTTTATATTTTAAAAGATATAAAAATTAAAAAANGAGTGCCTTAAAATTATATTTTACATTGGCACTCCTTTATTTTAACTGTCTTTTCTAGTGAAAGTTATTACCTCTTCATTTGATAACTCACTATTATAAGCATATCCTTCTATATTAAACTTAAGTAAATCTTCTATAGTATCTACTTTATTTTTAACAATAAACCTACACATATATCCTCTAGCTTTTTTTGCATAAAGACCTTTTACCTTATAAGTATCACTTTTAACATCATAATCCTTAAATACTACATCTATAAATTTGAATTCCTTCTTTATAGCCTTTAAATCAATACATTTTAAGTATTCAGATGAAGCTAAGTTTACTAAAACTTTATTATCAGTATTTTTTAATTCTTCTATAAGTAAACTAGTTATTTTACTTTTCCAAAACTTATATAAGCCATTTCCACAATTATTTTTTAATTTAGCCTTCATTTCAAGTCTATAAGGCTCTATTAAATCAAAAGGATATAATACTCCATATAGTCCAGATAATATCCTTAAATGCTCATTTATAAAGTCAAAATCACTTTCAGTAAAATCTGAAACTTTTATAGAATTAAATACTTCTCCATCAAATGCTAATATACTTTGAAGTTTTTTGTTATTTTCATTTGAAAAGTTTTGATATCTATCATAGTTTAACTTAGATAAATCTTCGCTTAAATTCATAAGTTCACTTATATCATTTATATTAAATTCTCTTAACAAACTAATTAGATAATTAACATCTTTTGAAAATACTGGTGTTGAAGCTTTTTCAAGTTCAATAGTTTTATCAAAATTCATAGTTGTCGCTGGAGATATTATAATTATCAAGTCATTCACCTCTTATAATTTTTCTTATTTTAATAATTATATACCACAATACTCATAATTTAAATCTATATATTAGTACAGGTATTATGATATAATATTATATACTATAACAATATAGGGGTGGGTAAATGACTAAAAAAATTAGTAATGCAATATCTTCTGAGTACTTAAGATATAGAATAGATGAAGATATTAGTATTTATGAAGGACGTTTCTGTATTTACTTAGATAGAAAATACAGATGTAGTGGTATAATCTATTACAAAATGACTCCTCCCATATCTATAAATTTTAAAGCTCAAATACTATTCATTGAAGATGAGGATGTTGATTTAGAATTAGATTATGACAATGCGATACTTGAAATGTATGGATATAAACCAATATCTATAACTATAAATACTAGAAATGACTTTAACATGGAAGGTTACATAAATGGTAATTATATAAAATCTAAAAATTCATATGTTGACTATATTGACTTTAGTATAGTAAATTTAGATAAATTTTCTGGTGATCTAATTAAACACGTTGATAAATTATTTGCAGGCAGAATTGAATTTGATATAAATGATTTTAAAGTTACTATAGATAAAAGATATGATTATAGAAGAGAGCTTAACGACGAGCTAAAATCTAAATCAGGATTTTTAATAACTCATGTAGGTCGTTTAAAAAGAAAGGATAATAGGCCTTTTAAAACCAATAATGTTATAAATACATTAGACAGGATATCTATAGCACTTAGTTTTATGTGTGGAAGATACGTAGGAATATGTCTTGCCAAAGGATATAAAAATAATAACAATACATATAGATTATGGATAGAAAATATAGTAACACCATTTAGATTTGTTCCAACATGGACAGATACTATTTCTAATCATCATAATTTAGAAAAGTATCTATCTCTTATGTGTAAAAAATTAGAAGATGCTTACTACGGTCCAGCTATAAAACATGTTATTGATTGGTATATAGAATCATTAGGGGATATAACTCTTGAAAATAACATAATATCTATACAAATTGCACTAGAAGCTTTATCTTATATAATACTTGTTGAAAAAGAAGGTTTACTAGATGATGAACAGTTTGATCAAAATAGTGCCTCTAAGAATATTAAAATGGTATTAAATTCATGTGGTATTCCTCATGGAAGTGATGAACTTATATTATTTGATGATTGGATAAAAGGTAAGTTTGATGACGGTGTAGACCTTGTAATATATTTTAGAAATAAAATAGTACATCCTGTTAGAAAAGATAACAGAGCTAATTTAAGTGTTGAAGATATGTGGAATATAATCCAAATAGGGACAAAGTATATAGAATTAATAGTTCTTTCATTTATAGGGTATAAAGGAGAGTATTCAAATAGACTTAAAGAACGTTGGTTTGGAGAAGTTGAAGTTGTACCTTGGAATAACTCAAATAATTAGATAAACTATTAGATTTAAAGACGTATTTTATGGTATAGTGATATAGCATGATAAAATTTTACGGATATTCAAAATGTTCTACTGTAAGAAAAGCAAAGGTTTGGCTTGAGGAAAATAATTTAGATTTTGAAAATATAGATATGATTAAAAATCCACCTACTAAAGAAGAATTAAAAGAAATGTATGAAGTTAGTGGATACGATATAAAAAAATTCTTTAATACTAGTGGAGTTAAGTACAGAGAGCTTGGATTAAAAGATGTTGTAAAGACTGAATCTGATGAAAAGCTTCTAGAAATACTAGCTAGTGATGGAATGCTTATTAAAAGACCTATAGCTTATGATGGAAAAAATGTAGTCATAGGGTTTAAGGTTGATGAATGGGCTGAAAAGTTATTATAAGATTATTCATATAGGGCTATCTCAAAATAGAGATTAGCCTATTTTAATTTATAAATTATATCATTTTAATGTGTTATGATAAATATACCTTTAGCATATAATAAGTTTAATATATATTAGCATNNNTAAACTTAATTTTATAAATTCATTAATCTTTTCTCTAAAGGATAAGAAGTAATAAAATTTATTCAAAAACATAGTTTTTTAATATTCAATATTTATTAACTAAATTTGTAGTTTTATTTCTAAACTTTCCTATACATACATATACAAAAATGGTTAATAAGCTTATACTTATAGATATTACTGAAGATATAAGTATTGCCGTTTTTGCTATATTTACAATTGTAAGATTATGAATAAACGCTAACTCCGATACGAATATAGACATTGTAAATCCAATACCTGCAATTAAAGATACAAAAAATATATCTGACCAACTAATATCTTTAGGTTTTTCTATTATTCTAAATAAATTACCTAAATAACAAAATAGCATTATACCTATAGGCTTTCCTAAACAAAGGCCTAGTATAATTCCCATATAAAGAGGTCTAGCTTCAGTTAAATCTATATTATATGTAAGAGATATTCCAGTATTGGCAAAGGCAAATAGAGGAATTATAAATAAATTATTTATAGGTACTAAAATACGTTGCATTCTTTCAAGTACACTTTGTCTACAACTATAAGACTTAGATGGAATAGCTATTGCTAATAATATACCACTTATTGTAGAATGAACTCCACTTAGATGTATAAAATACCATAAACATATACCTGATAATAAATAGTATATAATACTTTCAACCTTAAAAAACTTATTTGCAATAATAAGTGTTAACAAAATCAAGAATGCAAATATTAAATATGTAAAATTTATATCTAATGAATAAAATATAGCTATAAACATTATTGATATCAAATCATCAACAACAGCTAAAGATAATAGAAATACCTTAAGCGCTGGATTAAACATATTAGAGAAGAGAATAAATACACCTACAGCAAATGCAATATCTGTAGATATAGGAATACAAAATCCACTTAAAAATGGACTATTTCTGTTTATAAATATAAATATTAAAGCTGGAACCAATACGCCACCTATAGATGCAACTACAGGAAAAGTAGCTTTTTTAAAAGATGATAAATTACCATATAATATCTCAGATTTTATCTCTAAGCCAGCAACTAGAAAAAATATAGACATTAAAAAGTCGTTTATAAATGTATGTATAGAAAAGTCTTTCATTATGTATATATCATCTAATACATAATTGTAAACTGATTTTAGTGGAGAGTTATAAATCAATAGAGCAGTTATTGTGGCAGCTAACAATAATAGAGTAGTGAGAGCTTCTACCTTAACACTTTTTTTATAATAACGTAACAATCTCAATTAAATTCACCAACCAACTATAAAAATTTTATCTATTATAAATAATAAATAACTATAGATAAAATCTATGAAACAAGCTCCATTAATATGATAATATAAAAGCTACATCTATGTAAAAGATCTATTTATTGTATAGAAAATATAACATAATTTATA